>JAAUOZ010000166.1 GCA_012034655.1 Leptolyngbyaceae cyanobacterium CSU_1_3
GGGACTCAGCCCATAATTGCCGCCATCAAGCCCCAATGGTTAGAACGTTTCGCCGCCGAATCCCCAACCGATGTCCCCATTAAGAAATGGTTTCTGGGCCGACGGCGATCCCCATCTGGTAAAAAAACGTATTGCTGCTCACAGCAAAGGCATCTCGGAAGCCAATCACCCCATGCCCCCCACCCCCATGTTCGTAGAAAGAGATCCCGCCAATGTTAATCGAACCGTAGGTTGGCAGAGTAGAGCTAGGAGAGAATTTGCCAGACTGCATCCCTGCTGCTGCCGTGACGATCTTGAAGGTGCTTCCAGGAGGATAGCCTTGGAGGGCACGATTGAGGAATGGTTGATCTTGACCCTGGAGGGTGTCCCATTCTTTCTTGGAAATCTTGCGCGTGAAAAGATTGGGATCAAAGGTGGGGCCGCTAGCTAGGGCCAGCACGGCTCCCGTTTTCACATCTAAAACAACAACGGCCCCTCGGCGGTTGTTCAGCTTCTTTTCTGCGGCCTGTTGAAGTTTTAGATCCAGGGTAAGTTGCAAAGGGGAGCCTGCGATCGGCTGCTGCTTGCCTAACATTCGCAGTTCTTTGCCGAGGGAGTCTACTTCGATCAGACGGTTTCCCCAGGTTCCGCGCAGGGTAGCATCCGCAATACGTTCGATTCCCATTTGCCCAACCAGCATCCCCATCGGAAATTCGGGATTGGCTCTTAGATCGTCGGCGGTGGCTTCTCCGATATAGCCTAAGACATGGGAGGCAAGATTGCCGTTGGGGTAGTGGCGATTTGATTCAGGCTGAATCTCTAGACCAGGGATACGCCCTCCCTCTTCGAGGGCGACGAACTGAGGCGGAGTCAGTTTGCGATAAATCCGCACGGGAACCGCCGATCGATACCCCACTTTTTCTAGCTTCTTGAGAATCTCATCCTTGGGGATCTCCAAAACCTGGCTCAGGCGATCGGCGGTCTGCTGCCACTGTTGCGGAGTCTGCTCACGGGGATATAGATAAATCGCTCGCGAGAGTTCGTTGGCGGCTAGGGGTTTACCTGTGCGATCGAGAATGTTGCCCCGATCGGCAACTACAGGTAGGGGACGAATGCGATTTTGTTCGGCCAGTTGGCGGTTGTGTTTACCCTGAACAATTTGTAGCTGTGCCAGGCGAAACAGGCAAACGCTAAACAAACTGGCAGCCAGCAATAGGAGAACGATTGATCGTTGAGAACGCCGCGATCGGGTCTGGTTGACCCAAGAGGTAGATGCAAAGGAGAGTCCGCTAGCCATCGTCTATCTAAGTTTTTCTGTATTAAAATATACGGCCTTGAAACATGCTCAAAGTCTGACTCAAACGTTGCAGTTGTGAGTTTGAGTTGTGAGAAAGCAATGTCGAGTGGTTCTGCGATTTGGGGAGCGCCGATTCAGGT
The DNA here is from genome assembly GCA_012034655.1 of Leptolyngbyaceae cyanobacterium CSU_1_3. GTDB lineage: Bacteria > Cyanobacteriota > Cyanobacteriia > Leptolyngbyales > Leptolyngbyaceae > JAAUOZ01. The sequence goes on from JAAUOZ010000166.1 coordinate 1,417, forward strand.
TGCTGAGTGCAAAGCTTGAGCAATCTCTCTAAAACTTGATTTTTTAAAATTCGCTCAATTCGGAAAAAATTGAATAAGAATTTTGAATAAAACTGAGAAAAATGCTGATTGCCAAAACCCCTATCAGTATTGCTGAATCTTGCGCTTCTCTCTGTTAACTTCGCTACCTTGGTCAAGCTATCCGGAGAGTCGAGCCGCACTCAGAATCAATCAGATTCCACCTTACAGTTTCTATCGTTTTTTTTGCAGGTTATCGTTTCAACCATACACCGGACTAGGAACCCTTCGTCTCTCCTTCACATAGAAAATTTTGAATGCTTTGAATAGAGTTTCCTAGAGCGAGGAGCAGATTAGGTATCTCCTGAAGGGTCGGGCGCTGGGACTGATATTCGAGCTTGCTGGCGATCGCCTGCATCTCAGTTAAACCAACGTTGGCACTTGCGCCTTTGATATGGTGGGCAGCACGGGCAATTCCTTCCTGATCCCCACCTGCTAGGGCGGTGTAGGCCGAGTCTAGATGAGACTGGGTATCCGCCACAAAGATGTAGAGTAGCTCTCGCTCAAAGTCAGCGTTGCCGTCAGAGATTTGGTGGAGGTGCTCCCAATCGATTTTTAGATCACTCTGATATTGTGTTGAGTCGTGCTGCTCCAAAACGTCACTCCAGTAGATTAGCTTTTCCTGCAATTTCTCCTTAGAAATTGGCTTACTTAAGTAGTCATCCATGCCAACTTCGAGGCAGCGCTCTCGATCTTCGCGCAGTGCATTGGCGGTGAGGGCAATGACGATCGTGCGGCGAAGATGGCCCGGCAAGTCTGGTGACTGACTTTGCGATCGGCGAATAGCTTGAGTTGCGCCGTAGCCGTCAAGAATCGGCATTTGACAGTCCATTAGTACCAGATTGTAGGGAATTTGCTCCATCATGTGCAAGGCTTCCTGCCCATTGGCGGCAATGTCGGCTGTGTAGCCCAGATTTTTTAGCTGGTTTAGGGTAACTTTTTGATTGACGGTATTGTCTTCGACTAGCAAAATTTTGAGCTTCGAGATTTTTTTCTCAAGTTTTTTCTCCGACACAACGATATCTTCAGGCAAGTAGCTGGGGCGCTCAACAAAAGTAGAAGTTTCAAAGGTGGAAGTTTCGGTGGGGTCTACGATCGTAGCTGGGGTTCCAGGTTGGGCTAGGTTGGGTTGGATGCTGGGATCGAGTCGAGGAGCCAGGGCGGTGACAATACAATCTAGCAGGCGGCCTTGTTTAACAGGCTTAACCAAATAGGCAGAAAAGCCCAATTCCAACATTCGCTTTGCGCCGCCCCAGTGATGCACCGAGGTCATCATGATCAATTTTGTCTGCGCCAGGGAAGGGTCAGACTTGATCTGAAACCCCAAGGCTTCCCCATCCACTTCGGGCATTTGCATGTCGAGAATGGCTAAATCGTAGGGCCGTCCGATCGCGTGCTGGGCTTTCAGGGCGGCGATCGCGGACTTGGCTCCGTCTGCCTCATCGATCTGAATGCCCCAGGCAGATAGTTGATAGCACAAAACCTTACGATTGGTAGCATTGTCATCGACGATCAGCAACCGTAGCTTGCTCAAATTAGGCGGAGCAATGGGAAACAGTTCAACAACAGGCTGGGGGGAATTCTCGAAGGTGAGGGTAAACCAGAATCTTGAGCCTTCGCCCTCAGTACTTTCGACCCCAATCTCGCCGCCCATCAACTCCACCAACTGTTTGGAGATCACCAGCCCCAGCCCCGTCCCCCCGTATTTGCGAGTCATCGACGCATCCACCTGCGCGAAGGGGTGAAACAATTTTTTTTGTGCGTTGGGCGGAATGCCAATACCCGTATCGACCACAGAAAAATGAATCGTTGTCGTGGTGGGCGTTTGGAAGTGTAGCCCCGCCTGAATCACCACTTCTCCGTGATTAGTGAACTTGATAGCGTTGCCGACCAGATTGGTTAAAACTTGCCGAAGCCGACTTGCATCTCCCTGAAGATGCGTAGGCAGATCGCGATAGATCAGTGTTGCAATTTCTAACCCCTTTAGATGGGCAGCAGGAGCCAGAAGATCCGCCACTTCTTCGATACAGGTTGCCAGGTTGAAGTCGAGGGTTTCTAACTCCATTTCACCAGCTTCGAGCTTGGAGAAGTCCAAAATTTCATTAATCAGCGTCAGCAAGCTATCGCCGCTCGCCCGAATGGTCTCGACAAAATCTCGTTGGTCAAAATTGAGATCGGTGTCTAAGAGTAGCCCTGTCATGCCGAGAACAGCGTTCATGGGAGTACGAATTTCGTGGCTCATGGTTGCCAGAAAGGTGCTCTTCATCTGAGAGGCGTGTTCGGCTTCGGTGCGGGCCTGGTCTAGGGCAAAGTTTTGCCTGGCTAACAGTTCTCGCTGTTGGGTTTCTTGGGCCAGGAGCCGAGCTTGGGTGAGGGCAATGCCTACCTGGTCGGCAAGTTGGGTGAGAAAGTTGACTTCGTAGGTGCGCCATTGGCGAGTGGCAGCGCATTGGTGGGCGATCAACAAGCCCCAAAGCAACGGCTCTGTGTCTGATCCCGTCCCTTGCAGAATGGGAACCACTAGGTTGGCCTTGACTTGAAACTCCTGGAGCAATTGTTTGTGGCAGGGGGTGAGATTGGCAAATTCAATGTCATTGATCGCCATCGTTCGTCCCTGATGATAGGATTTCCATCGCCCCTCTTGAAAGCAAGTATCTTGAATCAGTTTGCCGAAGGCTTGCTTCCAGGGAGTGTCTACCGATTCGACTACAACAGTGCCATTCCAGTCTTCATCAAAGCGGTAGATCAGAACGCGATCGGCCTGCAAAAACTGCCGCACCTCAGCTACCGTCGTGTCGAGAATTTCCTGGATGTTGAGCGACTGGCGAATACGGAGTGTGATCGCCGCAAAGAGTTGCGATCGCAGGTTTTGGCGCTGTAGTTCTTCTTGGGCTTGTTTGCGCTCAATAAACTGACCGAGCTGGTTGCCGATCGAGGCTACCATCATCGCCATCAGCGCTTCGTCGGGGGGTTTCACCTGTTGATGGAAAAGCGTAATCACTCCTAAAATTCCGTTGCGGCTGGAAATGGGAAACCCCAGTGCAGTATGGAGTCCGACGCGATCAGCAATGGGAGAGCGTAGAAACCGTTTGTCAAAAACGACATCAGTGATCCACATCGGTTCGCCGCTCAGCCAGACGCAGCCAGGCAAGCCCAACCCAGGGGCAAAGACCCAAGCCTGAGCAGAGGCTTCAAATTCTGCAAATTGGCGGCTCGTTGAACCACACCAGTTTGCGGTACAGCGAATCAGGTTGCTGGGGCGATCGACCACCCAAAGTTCGCCTAGATCCCAGCCGCAACTTTCACAGATAGCCTGCAATAATCGCGGAGTGGCTTCACTCAGGGAAGATGATTCTGCCAAGACTCGCGCCACAGCTTGTTGGAGATGGAGATGCAGTTGTAGGCGAGTTTGCTGAGCCTGAGCAAGGGATTGTTCTAGCTGAAGGATTTTGCGGCGTTGGGCAAGTTGGGCAACCACCTGGCGAGCGAGGGAGCGCAGACAATTGGTTTGGTGGGCATCTAGGCTTTGGGGCACATAGTCCATCACGCAGAGCGTCCCCAGAGCAAACCCGTCTGCGTCGATTAGCGGCATCCCTGCATAAAAGCGAATGGGCGGTGCGGTTTCGCCTTGGGGATGGGGAATAAAGTGCTCGTCTCCGGAGGCATCCACCACGACTAGCACATCAGATTGAGTGATGGTATGGGCGCACATGGCTTTACGGCGAGGCATCTCTGACGCATCGATGCCAATTTTGGCCTTAAACCACTGCCGTTGAGCGTCAATAAAGCTAATCAGGGCGATCGGGGTATCACAGAGTTGGGCTGCCAGGTGAGTCAATTCGTCAAAAACAGCTTCGGGGGGGGTGTTGAGCACACCATATTCGCTGATGGCTGCAAGTCTTGCGGCTTCGTTGTCAGAGGGAGGTGCATTCATAAATTAGACGGGGACTACCATTCCGCACTGCGATCGGCAGATTTACCAAGGGGCTGCTAACAGGCTGTTCTGAGTAGATTATTTCGCCTGAGTAGCGTGTTTTAATTGCTATACGCAAAAATCTTGCCTCAATATTTCTCTAAGCCTAAGCAAACTGTTTCTGACGATTCTCTTTACCCAAGCGTCATGCGAATCCTAACAAATATCTCAAGTTAATGAACATTTGGGGAACTTTTGCGCCAAGAATCACTCAACTAGAGGGTCAAGCAAAATTGGGAGACAGACTAGAGTCTGAGTAAAAAAAACGATTTGGGCACGCCAAGCAATTTTAAGGAGGCGTTGCTGAATGCTGAGATAGCAGCAGCCAGATTCGTTATCTCCTAAATTCTAAATTAATGCTATCTAGAGTTTTGGAGGTTGAGAATCTGTTTTTTCAAGCCAACCTATAGACTGCAATATTTACATAGCAGTCTTAAATGATTTGTAAGAGTGAGAAGCTTTGTGAGAAAAAATTCCGCAGAAATTCTTCCTCGTATTCAGATAGGATCGCTATAGATCGTGTAAAGAAATTAGCTGATCAGGAAATCTTAAAAATTGAATTGAAAACTTCAGCGTGCAGGTGTAAATGGCAACTGCTTTGCTCCTATGACTTTTGATTTAAGTTTTATAGATCAGCTAGGTTTTAGGCTGTGTTTGGTGTAAAAAATCTTGCTCGCACAAATCATCTTTATCCTAAAACTCACGGGTCAATCTGTCTATTCTGATGGAAGGAATCTTCATTGAATAATGTTCATATGATGAAGGATAAGGGTGAGCTAAGGTGAGAGATAAAATAAAGAAATAGTCGTCTCTAATACAAAAACCGGAAATACAAAAAACCGGATGGAATGTATTTTTTGGTCGATGAATCAATCGATGTAAAAAGAGCAAATCAGTAATTTATCAATAATCTATCAGTGAGAGGGGTTAGGATGATTTCTTCAATAAAAAATTGGTTTAGATGGAGTGATGTTTTCGTCATCTTAACGGCTTTGAGTGCCGTTCCCGCTTTGGCTCAACCTGCCAACTTTGGGACGCTCACCCTGACTGCCAAAGATACTTCGGGGGTTCTGAGTGGCTCCACAGGCGGCTCGACTTCTCTCCCTGCGATCGTCAGCAACCGCGATCGCAACAATAACAACTGCCTAGGATTTGCCGACCCCAAGCCCGACCATATTTTGATATTGCAACAGCCTTTTTCTCGGTTGAAACTGAGTGTCAACAGTGGCGGAGGAGACACGACGATCGTCGTGTCTGGCAACAACACCGTTCGCTGTGGTGACGATTCTGGCTCTGGCAAAGATGCCAGCCTAGAAGACACCGATTGGCAACCAGGAACCTATCAAGTTTGGGTTGGCTCCATGGAACCCAGCGCTCGACGGAGTTATCGTTTGACGGTGCAGGGCGGGTAGCGGCCATACTTCGCTAATGTGAAGGGAGGGGAAGTGAGGTTTTTGCACGCACTTCTTCATCAAAAAACATGGGTGTGCTTGAGATGGGCGATCGGATGACAGATCAAGTTTTAATTCTCGGTGGAACGGGGCGCATTGGTAGCAAAGTTGCAGCGGATCTGCTGGATCACACCTCTGCCCAAGTGACGATCGCCGGGCGCAATCTCCCAAAGGGCGAACAAAAAAGCAACTCTCTGGGCGATCGCGTCCGGTTTCTAGGGATAGATCTGGCTGATCTAGACGCGCTGCGAGATGCCATTGCTCAGTCTAACGTGGTTGTTCACTGTGCTGGGCCATTTCACTACCGCGATGCCAGTGTGTTGCAGCTATGCATCGCCCAAGGGGTCAACTATGTGGATGTTAGCGATCACCCCTCCTTTACGCGCAAGGCCTTGGAGTATCGCGCCGAAGCCACCGCCGCCGGAGTGACGGCCGTGGTCAATACGGGCATCTTTCCGGGGATCTCCAACAGCATGGTGCGTCAGGGTGTTGAGCAATTAGATGAGGCTAAAAAAATCCATCTCAGCTATGTGGTGGCGGGTTCTGGGGGCGCAGGGGTGACAGTGATGAGAACGACTTTTCTGGGGTTGCAGCGTCCGTTTGCAGCCTGGATTGATAGAGAATGGCGATCGACTCAACCCTATAGCGATCGTGAAGTCGTCGAGTTTCCTCAGCCCTACGGCAAGATTGGGGTTTACTGGTTTGATATGCCAGAGGCGTTTACGCTGCCCGATACGTTTCCCGTCAAGACGGTGGTTACAAAGTTTGCGACCGTGCCCAGGTTCTACAACTATCTCACTTGGAGTGTGGCTCGGTGGTGGCCTGCCAGTTGGCTACGCAACCCTGCGGTGATTGAGTTTCTCTCCTATGTCAGCCATTTTATGACCGATGTGACCGATCGTTTTAGTGGCATTGGGGTGGCAATTCGCTCTGAGGTGACGGGCACAAAAAATGGGCAGCCACGGCGATGCTGTTCGACGTTGATACACGCAGATACAGCGATCGCTGCCGGGGTAGGAACTGGAACTGTTGTCGAATTGCTGCTCTCCGGAGAGTTGCAAAAACCAGGGGTATGGCCGATCGAGCAAGCACTTCCAACCGATTTGTTTGAGCGGATGATGGAGCAGCGAGGAATTGAGATTGAGGTGGATGTGAGGGATGAGGATCTCCAATCAGCCTCCGACTTTTAAGGCACTACGCCGACCATCAGCCAAAAATTGATCGCCCCTCATCCCTTTCTTTGGACTGGTTTGCGATCGAGGAGTGGAGCCAGTTCTTCTGCGGTCAGATCGCGCCACTGTCCGGGTGCGAGTCCTTCTAGGCGAAGATGCCCGATCGCGGCTCGCACCAGTCGCAGGGTGGGGAAGCCGATCGCGGCGGTCATGCGTCTAACTTGGCGGTTGTGGCCTTCGATCAGGGTGATTTCTAACCAGGCGGTGGGTACGTTTTTGCGAAACCGAATGGGAGGATTGCGGGGCGGTAGGTTGGGTTCTGCTGGTAGGAGTGATGCTTTGGCGGGGCGCGATCGATAGTTCTGAATCTGAAGTCCCGTTTTCAGCGGTTGCAATGATTCGTGAGTAGGAAGCCCTTCGACCTGTACCCAATAGGTGCGCGGATGCTCAAATTTTGGGTCGCTGAGGCGATGTTGGAGCGAGCCGTGGTTTGTCAAGAGCATCAGTCCTTCGCTATCGTGGTCGAGCCGCCCCACAGGGTAGACCGAAGGAACGGGGATATAGTCTTTGAGGGTGACGCGACGATCGGGTTCTGGGCTGTTGTCGGTAAACTGACTCAGGACGTTGTAAGGCTTATGAAACAGCAGATATCGGTAATTCATGGTGTCTGCTTAATTAGCGTCAGTTCGACAACTGGACTTTTGCCCTCACCCCAACCCCTCTCCCCAGGGCGAGAGACTTCAAAGCCTGATGCTGGCGTGGCTCCTCTGCCTTCTTGGAGAATAGGAGGCTGGGTGGAGAGCACTTTGAGCAGCATCGAACCCAGGTTAGTTAATTCTGACGCGGAACCGCACAAATCCAAAATTCTCGCCGGGGGTGCTAGAAACTGTGCCCAGGTCAAAGAGGGCTGCGCCACGGGTGTTGGTTGGGTCGGGGCAAGAATTATTGGTTGGTAGCGGAGACAACGGCGAGAAGAAACTGCCCCCGATCGTAGGTTGAGCGCTGCCCACTTTTACCGCCAAGCTATTGAGGACAAAGGTGCTGCCAACCGGAATTGGGTCGCAAATGTTGGCCAGAAAAACAGGCTGAGTGCCATCTGAGAGATAGTAAATTGTGTACTCCGCCTCGTCACCTGCCCGCAGAGGATTGGCACGATCGACGGCAGCAAGCCCCACGGGCGAAAGTTGAGCAAAGCCAGGCGCAGTATCGTTAATGTCATTCACGTCGTCGATGAATTGACCAAATCGCGTTTCGATACCATTCCTAGTTACGGCAGTAATGCGTTTGACTAATCTAAACTGACTGGTCAGGTTGATCGGAGTTGGCGTACTGTCGTCGTTTGGATTGTTGTTCCCATTCGCATCGGGGGTTACGCCATTCGTCGAAGCGTCGGTAATAAGATTATTTTCGGGATCTCTGCCAGTGCCGATCGCAGTGTTCAAAAACGTTCTTGCAGTGTTGCCGGGGGTGAGTCGCACGCTGAAATTTACCGTTGCGGTCTGCCCAAATGCCAGGGTGTCGGTTCCTGCCAGCAAGTTGGTGTCGCTGCTGCCGTTGAAGTTGGGGTTGACGCGCAAAGTCGCACTCTGAACTGAGTTCGGCACGATCGTAAACGTCGCCCCATTGGTGAAGGTTTGAGTCAGATCATCGGTGACTTGCAGATTGATGACATTGATATCAGACGGATTCTGCACCGTGATGATGTAGGGAATCGTAAACGTGCCATCGTTATTGTTGACGGGCACACCCACCTGTTTCGCTACCCCCAACTGAGCCGGAGGAACCGGAGTCAGCGATCGGACGACAAGATTCTGAATTTCGTGGAGGTTGGTTTGGGAGCCAGTCGAAGCTGCAAAGCCAAACTTGAAGGCCTCAGGAAACCCAGGAGGTGCGGGGCGTTCGGCAATCACCGTCTGAAAGCCGCCCCCAAAATCAACCTCAACGCGCACCGTCGGGTTGGCTCCTGGGGTCAGGGTAATTCTGGCCGATCGACGGGCTAAGGCTCGGCTCGTGGCGGTATTGTTGTCGATACCTGCGCCGAGCGGCCCCGAATTGGCAAGAAAGCAGTACCCAGTCGTGCCAGCTCCTGGGCCGCGCAGGGTGACTGAATCAGGCGCGCGATTGATCGGTTCGGGAATGGGAGGTCGCCCCAAGGGAGAGGGGGTGCAATTGGCAGGAAGAGGGCTGCCCGGCTCGACAAATCCACCACCGCGACCTTCTCCATCGTTGGCGAAGTTACCAAATTCATCGAAGCCAATGCCCAGATAGCCCCCTTCGATCCCTGGTTCGTCGGGGGTATCGGGGTCAGTGCTGCGGCGCTGTGCATAGCCCAGCGATCCCCCAAAGGAGCCAGCTTCACGAGGGTTGGCATTGGAGTCGATTAAAAAGAAGGTTGTGCCGTCTGCGCCTGTGCCGTTGTAGGCAAAGAAGTCGAAGGTGATCGACAGCCCAAACTGAGTCCGAATTGCGCGATCGTAGATGACGAAGCCACGCTGGTCAATGAGGCTGGCGGTCAAGCGCAGGGCCCCGTTGCCTTCGGTATCGCTGGTTCCATCTTGACAGGAGGGCAGAGCGCTAGCGACTGTGGCAGCCGTCAGGCAGGGAAGTCCGCCTTGGCGATCGCGTCCGCTGCCAAAGATGAAAGGCGCAGTGGTGGCGGAGCCTCGGAAGGTTTCTTGGAACAGGATGGTTTGGGCGCTGACGGGTGCGCCTAAGTTAGCAGCGGCAATACCCAAAACCGTCAAGCTCCCTGGAAGCAACCGTTTCACCAGTTCCTGGATAGATTCCTGCTTTGCGGACTGCGTTTGGTTGCGGACGATCGCCCTCAAGACCACAGACGAAGGGGAACCCTGTTTTTTCACAACTTTTTTCACGACGCTACCTTCCTCTGCCTGGTTCGAGTTGCAAATCTTCTTCTTGCACAAAGACTTCGATATCTCGCGCATCTTTGTAGATGATTTCGACGCGCGATCGCGGGCAAAATCGAGCCGTGTCTCTCCGTCTGAGCGGCGTTGTCGTTCGCCAAAGGAGCGAATGGTCATCCGGGCAGGGCTGATGCCTTTGCGAATTAGATAATTGCGAACGGAGAGCGATCGCCGTTCTCCTAGTTTTTGGTTGTAGGCATCACTGGCACGGGGGTCGGTGTGACCTTGCAGTTCTAGAACGATCGTAGGGTTGGCAAGCACAACTTCGGCAATACGATCCAGTACTCTGGTGCTTTCTGGGCTGAGATTAGACTTGTCGAGGGCAAAGTGGACATTCTTCGGTACGGTGATGCGAATTGGAATGTTGGGTTCTGGGGTCGTAGGGGTAGGGGGAGGAGCCTGAGCCACGGGCGGCGTGACGCAACTGGGAGTAGAAGAAGCGGGCGGCTGAATATTCGGCGGAGTGGGAGATGCGATCGATTGCACGATCGCATTGCGGGCGGGTTCTGAGGTTCCGTAGTCGGGATGGGTGCGATCGCGCTGACGACATCTCCGGGCTTCAGGGTGTCTAGGGTGGCGCTAAAGTTGCCCTGGGGATCGGTTTGGGCCGTGCTGAGTGGCTCACTCAAAACGCCGTAGAGAGAAGTATTCTCAACGACTCGATAGATCTGAATCTGGGAATTGGCATCGGCTTTGCCCGTGAGTTGAGCCTGGCTGCCCGTCAGGGCAAATTCTCGCGTGGTAAAGCGGGGGGCATCGATCGCGCCATTGCCCGTATCTTTGCGCCGTTGGGAGGAATCTCGCTGGGGGTTGATGCCGTCGCCTTTTTGGTAAGCCAGAACGCCTACATTGCCCTGAGTAACCAGATCGATGCTGAGTCCTTCGAGGGTTGAGAAGCGGTTGTTCTCAATCACGTTGCGCTGGCTGCGCGGATAGGCAGCCACGGCGACCCCAGAACCCGCCTGATGGGCGATCGAGTTGCCCGTGATCTGGTGGTTGTCGCCCATGAGATAGACGGCAGCCCGGCGGTAGCGACGACCGTTATAGGTGATGCGATTGTCGCGAATTTGGGCGGCTCCATCGGGTTTGAAGAGATAAACCCCTGCGCCATCGTTGCCGCAGATCACGTTACCCGAAATGCTAGTTTGGTCGATGTTGCCTTCGAGTCGGATCGCGTCGGGCATTCCGACCAGTCCGTTGGCGACGATCGCATTCTCGGTCACTTGTAAGCGGGTCGATCGCACCGAGGTGATGATGGCGCTGCCATTGTGGTTAGCGATCCAGTTGCGGCGCAGGGTGGCTCCAGCGCTATTAAACAGAGATACGCCAAAGGCAGATGGGCTAGGCGGCACACTCTGATCGGGGCGAATGCCCAACCAGTTGTTTTCGATCAGCACGTTTGCGGTGGTGTGTCGTCGCTGTAGAAGGGCGAGAAGTTGGCTGGGGTGGGGTGTTTGCGGATGTCTGGGGGCGGCAAGCGGTGGGAGATGAAAATATCGGCGGCGGGCGATCGAGCGGTGTCGTCCACGTCGTCGTTGAATCCGTGCAGGCTCAAGCCGCGAATCGTAACATTATCAGCCGTCACCGTTAAGCCACGGGCGACAAAGGTGTTTTGCGTAGGGGTGATTTCGATGATCGGCGGAGCTAGGGGCAACTCAGCAATCACAGGTGTGTTGGTGTATCCGGTTTGAGTTGTGCCGTCGATGGTGACGGGGGCAACGATCGCCGGAAGCTCTCGCCCGACTCGAATGATCGTTTGGGTTGCCGGAAGCCGAAAGGCAATCTCTGAGGTTGATGTGTCAATTCTAGAAACCTGCGATCGCTCGACTTCGCTCAATTGATCCAGCAATAGCGTTCCGTTGGTGAGTTCGATCGCTTCCCGCAGGGTGAGGTTACTATCTGCCTGTACGCTATCTTGATCGCTATTTACCACCACTCGCAATCGTCCTGGTGTTTGGGCTGGCGTTTGCGATCGTGCTGCCGCGGGTACCGGCGATC
>JAAUOZ010000167.1 GCA_012034655.1 Leptolyngbyaceae cyanobacterium CSU_1_3
TTCCGGGCAATATATACTGCGTCAGCCTATAGATTTTGGTTTAGAAGGGGTGTGGGGGCTGCGCCCAGCCAGGGGTTCCACCCCTGCACCCCGTCCAAAATCTTTAATTTTATGCCCTGACAAAGTATATCTATCGGCATTGCTGAATGCAAGTATGATTTGCCCTCATCCCCAACCCTTCTCCCAACTTCTTAAAGCGAGATTGCCAACTCAAAGTTCCCCAAAATTGGGGAATTTAGGGGGCTGCCCGAATTGACAACCGCAGTGAAAGATTCGGTCGAATTCACGTCAGATTAAGCCACAGTTGCACCCCGATAGTAGTGACTGCTGTTAGTTTGCGCCCCATTTGCCACAATGCCAATTACATTCAATCGGCTCATTGCCGCCGCCGCTTGGGTGACTTCGGGGCGAGACACTTGACCAATTCGCCCCACCAGCAACACCCCATCACAAAATGACCCCACCAACATCGCATCAACCAGCCCCAGCGCTGGCGGAGCATCAACCACCACCAGATCGTAGGTTTGCTCAAACAGATGCACCAAGTCTCGCATTCGTTTAGAGCTTAGCAACTTCACCGGATCGGTAGGAGCAGGGCCGGCAGTCAAGACTGAAATTGAAAGATCACTGTAGGTGCTAGCAGGCTGAATTGCGCTCTGATTCAAGGATCGATCGCTTGCCAACAAGGTAGAAAGCCCCTGTTCATTGGGCAGTTCTAGCTGCTTATGCAACCCTGGTCGCCGCAAATCTGCGTCAATGATCAACACTCGCTGATGAAGTCGTGCTGCGCTGATGGCCAATCCAAGGGCGATCGTAGATTTTCCTTCTCCTGCCAGTGCCGATGTGACAACCAGGGATTTGAGGGGAGCGGCGATCGTCAAAAGTTGAATGTTTTTATAGATCAAGTCTAAGGATTCGCGGAAGGGGGCCCAGTGGATCACATCCATCATCGAGGGAGCCAGCGTCGATCGATAGAAAGGCGTGGGTGACGCAGCGAATTCTGCTAGGTGAACTTCTGGAACCAAACCCAGCAAAGGCAAGGCCACTTGTTTCTTCAAATCTTCAGACGTGTGAACGGCATCGTCAGCCGCATCGCGCAGGAAGGCGGCCACACTGCCCAACATCAGACCAGACACTGCCCCCAAGAGCAGATTTTTTGCCCAGCTTGGGCCGGTTTTTTGCCGAGTTGTGGTTGCTCGATCGATTGCCAATCGAAACCCCCACGGGCAATTTCTAACCCTAATTCTTGTCGAGCTTTAAGTAATTGTTGAAGGGTTTCGCGATTGACGAGAACATTAGGCTGCAAGCGGTTATATTCGGCCAATAAACTAGGAAACCGCTTTAAGTCACTGCGGAGTTTGACTTCGTTGTTGGTCAGGCTGCGATCGCGCGCCTGTGCAGCTACCAAATTAACCTGCGCCTCAACCAGAGCACTGGCAAATTTGAGATCGTTTTCTCCGAGTTGCCCAGCGGCGACTAATCCATCGGGCGACTGGGGCAACGTAGCCGCAGACGGCCCTAAAACACGCTGAACCTCTTGCTGCAACAAACCGAGTTGTCGCTGGCGCTGATCGATTAACTCTTGCACAAAGGGCGCTTTTTCGGTAAACCTGATGCGTTGCTGCACGATCGCCACTTCAGTTTTTTGGATTTCGTTTAAGAGCGACTGATAGCGACTCGATTGGCTGAGGCGAGATGCAACGGCGGACTGTTGGGGCGATCGGGCAAGCTGCCCCTGCAAGGCGGTATATCGTGCCTGCAAATCTTGCAGGTCTGCTCGATTCGATCGCTGTTCTTTTTGTAATGTACTGAGCGCATCAACTAGTGATTTCGATTGCAATTCGGGATCGATTAAATCCTGTCTTCTACGGAATTCTTCGAGTGCTGCCTCTGACTGGTTCACTCGTGATGCTACTTGAGGTATTTGGTCATCAATAAATGCTAATCCTTTGGTGAGTCGCAGCTTTTGTTGCTCTAAATTATATTGTTGATAAACCTGTTGAATGGAGTGCAGTACGTCGCGTGTTTTATACTGATCGTCGTCGGTGTAAATAATTTCAAAAATACTGGTGCTAATTTTATCGTTTCCTTTTTGCTCCATCACCTGGCTAACCGTCAGCCGACTTTTGAGACTATCTACGTTGATATCACTGTAGCGTGGTTTTAGCTGACTCACAGCCCGTTGTAAAAGCTGTGACGATCGCATTAAATTTAGCTGTGTTGCGTTATCAATTTCGACAGTAGAATCTGCAAACGAAGGAGTTCCAGTTCCGGTATCGGCTTTTCGGCTGCGATAGTTTGACTCGCTCATCAACTGCATTGAACTGCGAAAGGTCGGCTTAGAAAGTAGCGTGTATAGTGCCGATACAAATATGGTTGTACCCAAGACACCCAGAAGCCACCAGCGTTGCCTCACCAACACCGCCAGCAGTTGACCATACCCTGGATCAGGCTCTGCCGCTAGTAAACTTAAGTTGCTCTCAGCCACAATGATCGGAACTCCTTAACTAAATTAAAATCAAATTTCAGGCAGCGCACACGTCTTGAATCACACGATCGACCGATTCAAAAAACACCTCTTCCGAAAAGTGGCTGAGGGCATGGTTACGAATATTGCGATAGTCCCAAGAAATCGCTTGAGCATCTAATAAAGCGGTATGCAGGGCTTCAGGGGTTTGCGACTTAAAGAAAACACCTGTGGTTCCGGGGACTTGTGTGTCTAAGACACCACCCGCTCCATAGGCAATCACAGGGGTTCCACTGGCGTTGGCTTCGATCGGTACGAGTCCATAATCTTCTAGGGCGGTGACAATCACCGATCGAGATTTTGCCAGCAGTTGCTTGCGTCTTACATCGCTAACATGGCCCAAAAATTGGATGTTTTTCATAGCTCGTGCTTGCAATATTTCTCGCTCAGGGCCGTCTCCTGTAATCAACAACGACCAACCGAGCCAGTTGAATGCTTCCACAATCACATCAATGCGTTTATAACTGAGCAAACGCGCCGACGCTAGATAGAAGTCTTCTTTTTGATCTGAAAATGTGAACTGGTTGCTATCGATCGGGTAATTGATCACCATTGCTGGCTTTTGATAGGTCTTGCGAATGCGTTCTGCTACGGTGCTAGAGTTGGCAACATATAGATCAGGTTCCTGAGAGTATGCCAGGTCTGCCTTTCGCATCATCTTAAAGACTGACTCTAGCAAAGGGTAGAAGCGCCGATAAGTCGTGTACTCTCTCAAATAGGTTTTGGTGTCCCATAGAAAGCGCGTGACATTGTGACAAAAGCAAATATGCTTTGCATCAGAGCGCTTTCTCACACCTTTAGCAAAACTGGTACTGCTGCTAATGATTAGATCGTAGTCGAGCAAATTGAGCGATCGAAAGGCTGAATAATATAATGGAGCCAGTAACTTAAAGTACCTACTCGCATAGGGGACTTTCTGCAAGTAGGTGGTATGAACAGAGCGATCACCTAAATCGATCGAATGCTGAGGCTCATACAGAGAGGTGAATACATCTGCATTAGGGTAACGCTTGCAAAGCAGTTCAAACACTCGCTCTGCCCCACCCCGTTGCGTCAAATAGTCATGGACGAGGGCTACTTTCATGACTGATGATAACCAACTAAAAACAACACCCAAAGGCAACAGAGCCGCTAATTAAAGCTTGTTTGAATTAGACAACATCCCTCAAGATCAGGCTAATTTTTGATAAAACGATCGCTTTAAATCTATCTACGATAGGTCTGCAAACGTTATGTTCTAGAATAGAAAGACGATCGCCTCAAAACGCCCCTCTATAGGCAGAAATCCTTCCTGGAGGGACGGGTGTACAAAGAGACATTATGAATCGTGGTTCCCCAAGACAGATGGCTCTAGCCACCCCGGAACATATTGACTGCACTTGCGAAGCTCACGATCCAGCACTGCATAGCCCGGTTCTTTCTCTAAAACCAACTCCCAAAACTGGGCAGAATGATTGAGATGTACGGTGTGGCATAGTTCATGCACCAATACATAGCGCACCAGGTGCGGCGGCAAAAATAGCAGCTTATAGTTAAGGCTAATATTTTTTTGGTACGAACAACTCGCCCACAGGGTTTTTTGCCCTCTCACCGACGCTTTGTTAATGGTAGGCTCAATTCTTGGCTCACCGACCACAGCCACGGGACGAGGCGCTGATAGGCCTTGTGAGAGAGCCACTGCTGCAAGAGCGACTTGCAAGCTTCTTCGTTGGGGGTGCAGCCTTTAAGAATTAATTTCGACTTTTGTTTCTCGGTCAGCGTGATTCGTGAGGCGTTGGTGGATACATATTCGACTTGCCAGATCTGGTCGATCGCTCGCAAGCTGAGGCTATCTGGCAATTGATGCGATTCTAGGGCCAGTTGTTGGCGTTGTTCTTCGAGACGGCCGATCGTTTTCTCAATCCAGCCTTGCTTGTTCTGCAAGATTTCAGGAATGCGACTCTGGTCAAAACCTTTTGGAATAATCACCTCTAACCCACCCTGAACCGACATCCGCAGGCTGACGTGTTTTGCCTTTGGGCTTTCTCGGATCTTGTAGTGAGGTAGCGCCCTAAGCTGACCGGGGATCAGTCCAGACTCAACCATGTATATCCATATTAGCGGCGTTGGTCAGCATAAAATTTTAGCGCTGAACGAGAAGCTAAGAACGAGCAACAGACTTCAAACTAGAGTTTAGGGTCTATGTAGTCATCATTTTGAATTCATCGTTTAATTTACAGTGAATCTAGCCGCCGACGCAACTGGCTACTGACGAAATCAATCACAGTGACGATCGCTAACAAGACCAACATCATGGTCGTCGCTTTATTGTACTCAAAGCCGCGAATATAGTTGACCAGTTCAAACCCGATTCCGCCGGCCCCCACTACCCCCAAAACTGAGGCAGAGCGAATATTGTACTCAAACATATACAAAGTATAGCCCAGCCCCAATGGTAGCACCTGCGGCAGAATGCCATACTGCGCGATCTGGAGACGAGATGCACCACTCACTTGAAGCGCCTCGATTGACCGGGGATCAACCGCTTCGATCGCTTCTTGATAGAACTTGGCCAGGTAGCCAATGGTGTAGATCCCCAGGGCTAACGTCCCGGCGGGTGCGCCCAACCCCGTCGCCGAGACAAAAAACAGCCCCAGCACGATCGACGGCACTGATCGCACCCCATTCTGCAAAAAATTAGCCAGCCATCGAATCCCTAAAGGAGACAGATTGTGAGCCGACAGAAGCGCGATCGGAACCGACAACACTGCCCCGATCGTCGTTCCCCAAAGGGACATTTGCACCGTTTCGATCAGCGCCTTGACCGCCACATCTGTGACCGACCAATCGGGCGGCAGCAGGCGAGTCACAAAGTCGATCGTATAGGGAATGCTTTCGTTCAGCATTTCCAGGTTTAGCTTTAGCCCCTGGAGTGCCCAACTATAGATCAAAACCAGTCCACCAAAAATCAGCAGCCACTTCGCCCACTGATAGCGAGACAAAAATTTCATAGGTCAGTACGATCGCGCAGATAGTCAGGCAAATTTTCGCACATTCCATCACACGTTCCATCGTAGGAGACACGCCCTCCCTTGAGAACGATCGCCCGTTGGGCATATTCTGCGGCAATGGTCAGATCGTGGAGCACAGATACAAGGGTCATTCCTTGCCGATGCAGATGAGCGAAGGTATCCATCACTTGTTTTGCGGCCAACACGTCTAGCCCTGCGATCGGCTCATCCACCAGCAAAATTTTGGGCGACTGGATCAAGACACGAGCGATCGCGACCCGTTGTCGTTGCCCTCCGCTCAGTTGACTAGTTTTCTGGTCAGCTTGGGCTTCCAATCCCAATTCGTGAAGCAGTTTTAGGGCGCGGAGGCGATCGGGGCGATGAAAACCAGTCAGGGTTTGCCAAGTCGATCGTTGCCCCAAAAGCCACACAGCACATTTTCTAGGGCCGTTAGCTGAGGCACAAGCCCGCCGCCCTGAAAGAGAATTCCTACCTCTTGCCGACTCTGCCTTAATGTTTTCGGACTCACCAACACCCCATTTAGACGAATCTGCCCTTTCCGCACAGGAACCAAGCCCACCAGCGATCGCAACAGCGTAGACTTTCCTGCCCCGTTTAGTCCGAGCAGCGTGACAAATTCGCCCGATCGAATCGTGCAGCTAACCCCTTGGAGCGCTGGGCGTTTTAACGCTGCCAAAAAAGGCGAATGCAGATCGACACACTCGATCGCTGTTGAAGTGGAAATTGAGATGTTCTTCACTCGATCTTGCCTTTTTCTCTCGTCTACTCTGACTTCTCGTTGTGCTAGTGCCTCTTGGCTCTGAGTGCTCCTGGGGTGGGTCTGAGCTTGATTGGTTTGGGAGTTAGTGTAACCATGCCATTTTGGGGATCAGGGCGAGATAGGCTTCTAAACTGTAAGCGCTAGAGTCCTATCCCACCAGTTGTTTGAGCTTATATTTGCTTGAGCTTATGGCTCCATTCCTACTCGTCTCAGGGCATCTTTCATGGGGGCCAGGTGACGATCGTGATCGACTCTCACCAGTTCTGTTGAGTTATATAACCCAGTCAGCATGGCATTGTTCGCGGGCTGATTCAGCTTTTGCATGGCGGTGATCAATCGTTCGCGCAGGACAGCAGGAACTCGATCGTCGATCGCCACCCCATGAGCCGGAACGCCAGGAATCGCCTGCAACACTCGCAAGCGCTTACTTTCTTCGGCAGTTACGTAGGGAGGTTTGAGGGCATATTCTGAAACGGCCGCCACATCTGCCTGGCCTCGCAGCACAGCCTGAAGCGCCCCACTATAGTTTCCGCCGTAGGAGACTTGCCCAAAGAAACCACCCAAACGATCGCGATCGGGGACGAATTTTTGCTTTACCAGTTCACCCACCGGAAAGATAAACCCCGACCCAGAGGTAGGCGAGGTGAAGGCCATTCTCTTGCCGCGCAACTGCCCTAAAGTTTGCTGGCTATTGCCTTTTGTTCTCAGTGGGCTATCATTTCGCACCACAAACACCGATCGGTAGGTGTAGCGACCCGAATAATCTGAACGAACCTCTGCAAGATAGAAGCTAGCGTTGGCGAGTGATTTGGCTTTGAGACCCGGACGAGTGCTGAGAAAGGCGACTTCTGCCCGGTTCGATCGCAGTGCCTCGACCGCTACAGTGTCATCAGCCACGATCGCTTCCACGGGCATTTTGAGTTCCCTTGAAAGAAACTGCGCGACGGAATTGGCTTTGCGCTGGAGATCGGTTGCCCCTGCCCGACTCGGAAAAACTATTCTCAATCGATTCAAGCTATTTTGAGCGAAAAGATTGGGTAAATCGAGGCTTGGAGGCGTAGATTGAGCGGCTGTATAGGCAGCAATACTCAGGCCTGTTAGGCCAAATAGCCCCGCAGCAAAGCCAATCAACGATTTCCTACTCAAAGTCATGACAGATTCTCACGTGTAATGAATGACACATCTTGTCGCGATAAGAATTTGCGAGAAGATTGAGAGAATCGTAAGCCTTTTTAGGAATCAATGTCAACCAAATTGTTGCACGAAATTCTCAACTACAAAGCTGCTAGAGTTTAGTCAAATATGACCGCCACTCTGGGAGGTGCGGCGGAAGCGATCCGTACCATTTTGGGCTTTAGAGTTGCGGTTTTAACCTGACAGAAGCATCTGTCGCGCTTAATTCTTCTCAATTGATGAGACACTAAGGTCTGCCACGCCAAAACACGCCCCTTGGGAGGTCGATCTGCCCATCTTTAATCCATGCTTCTTAATCTAGCGTCAGTTCGACGACTGGACTTTGGCCTTCGTATGCTTGGGTTTCGACTTCGCTCAACCTTCAGCCATCGAGGATTGAGCGGAGCCGAGAATTGAGCGAAGCCGAAACTCGATTCACTGGTATTTTATTTCTGCGATCGCCCCTTAAATCCCTATTCCTTAGGTGCGGTTAGGAGAAGCGAGGTTGCGAAACTCTGTAAATTGAGGCTCAAACAGCAATTTGACGCAGCCTGTGGGGCCGTTGCGATGTTTGACAATGTTCACTTCGGCAATGCCACGATCGGGCGAATCGGGATTGTAGTAATCGTCGCGGTAGAGCATCATGATCAGATCTGCGTCTTGTTCGATGCTGTTGTGCACAATCAGGTGATTGGCGACAAAGTTGTGTTGCCCTGGGACGGTGAGATCAAAGACCTCCTCGACACCATTGGGCACGATCGCAACGATTTCATCCCAATACACCTCACTCCTTGAGGGTTGCTGGAGGGCAACCTGGGTGGAGCTTATACTGGGATTGTCCTTTAAGGGGTTGTAATTAAAACGCTCGTAATTCACGCCCTGCGGGTGAGATCTGGTTCCACAAAGTGCTAGTTCTTCTTCTCGCACCGAAGGTAACGAGAATTTGGGGACAGCTAAACGATCGCAAGTGCCTAGCTCGTCTAGCCGCTTCCAGCCGGAGATCGTGAGAAATTTGTGGTTGCCAGTCGCGCAAATGGTTCGCCCCAAACGAGTGGTCAACCGGAAGACAGGTTTGATTCCGGTAGAAAAGGCACGGCTAACGATCGCTTTTTCTAGCTCCAACGTTGTTTCATTCAGCGCCCACACCGAAAAGCTCAATCGCCCAACCAAATCGCGAATGGGCACGGGTGTATCGCTATCTGCCAGAGATACAAGGCTGTCGCCTGTGAGACACCCAGACTCGCGCAAATCAGACATCATAGGACGCTTATCGGCTCTGGCTTCTACACTACGACTTAGCTGAGAAAGCGCAATGATTGGCACATTCAATTCTCGTGCGAGTGCCTTGAGCGATCGCGTAATTCGCGCGAGTTCTTGCACACGATTTTCGCTGCCGCTACCTTCCATGAGTTGTAGATAGTCGATCAAAATCAGCCCCAATACGCCGCCCTTCTCAGCCTGAAGCCGACGAGAGCGCGATCGCATCTCATTCAAGCTAATGTTGGGCGTGTCGTCTACAAACACTTGCACCTCCGAGAGTCGGCTGATTGCGTGACCGAGCGACTCCCATTCTTTGTGACCAATTCGCCCCGATCTGAGCCGACTCGACTCGATCCGAGATTCTTTCGAGAGCAATCGTTGGATGATTTGCTCCTTGGACATTTCTAAGCTAAAGATCGCGACGGGCAACTTGTGCTGAATGGCAATGTTGCTGGCGAGTCCGAGGCTAAACGCCGTATTGTGAACGCAGACATCATTAGCGACGAAATTATGGGTTTCTGGGATGGTCAGATCGTAGACCTGCTTTTCGCCTAGAAACTCGATCGAGACAATTTGATCCCAATAAATATCGCCGATCGCTAAGTTCTGAATCGGCTCACTCTGGGTTGCAGTCGGTAATGTCAACAGGCAACCTGGGGCGATCGCTGTGCCGACAGATTTTTGACAACGCTGGGTTGTAACCGTTTTGGACTGCACTTCAGAATTTTCTGATCCAAAGATGCCAATTTCTGATACATCCTGAGACAGGATGCCAATTTCTAAGCGAAAAGTCTGGATTGATCGTTCATCGGTAATCTCTAGTTGCCAGCCCGATCGGCAATCCTTGGATTGCAACACCGCCACAATACCAAACCGCAACAATAGATGCTGAATCTGGGATGCGAGACGCTTGCTAACGGTTGAATAGCCTACATGGGATTGCCCAATTGCCCAGCCATCTGCCGCAAAGAGACAATTCAAAAACAGGGCAATCTGCGATCGCTCTAGCCGAAAAATCAACGCCGGAACGGTTTTCTCGTCAGCCCGGTTGCCCACCAAACTTAGCGCCAACCGTTCGATCTCACTGGGGCAAAGAGTCTGAGTTCCAAACACAGCAAGCCGACGGGGAACAGCGATCCGATCGCCCACCTTCAGCATCGAAAGCGGTTGCCACCCGGCGATCGTCAGATAGGGGTGGGGCAATGTCGTCTCAACGGTGCGCCCCAATCGAGTTGTAACTCGAAAAATAGGCTTGATGCCATCATCCACAAAGGCGCTGGGTTGGGTGATCTGAAACTTCCAGTTGGGGGCAAGGGTGAGAAGTGAGGCCTGTTGGCAGTGGTAAAGGTCTGCGATCGTCGCCACCGAACCGTCTGCCAAAAGGATTTCTGCATCGTGAGCCAGACACTTACCCATCGAAGGTCTTCCAGCAACGATCACCAAGTCCGATCGCTGAAACCCTTGGGTCATTGTATCTAGATCGTAAAACCCGCAGGCGAGACCCGGAACCGCTTTGCTCACCGATCGTTGCTCAATGTCGGCGAAGGTCTTGGCAAGAATATCTGCCGTTGCCGTCAGTCCTTGATTGGGGCGCACCTGAGTGATGCTAAACACTCTTTGCTCTGCGTCGTCGAGCACATTTTCTAGATCTTTGGCGGTTTCGTGCCCTAGTTGAGAAATCTGCTGACCCACACCGATCAGCTTGCGGCGCAGATATTTATCGACAACCAACTGCGCGTATTGGTCAATGTTGACGGCGCTGACAGTGCGATCGACCAGATCGACCAGCTTGGTTTGCCCGCCTACTTTTTCTAGTAAGCCGCGATCTTGTAGCCAGGTGGTTACACTCATCAAATCCGTCGGGCTGCCCTGGTTTTGTAGCGTTAGAGCGGCTCGATAAAGTTCTTGATGGGCGCTGAGGTAGAAGGCTTCGGGTGTGAGAATATCTAACACGCGGCTGATGGCTTCTGGGTCAAGTAAAATTCCTCCCAAAATAGCCTCTTCTGCGTCAATATTTTGGGGCGGAATGCGATCGTGAAAGGGCTGAAAGTTAAGTTCTTGAACCATGACCAGTTAACTATAGATAGTGTTTTGTCAAGAATTCTTTTAGAAGCTAAAGTCGGCGTTGCTGAGTGTAAGAGGTTTGCATGAAAATAAAATACCCAGGATCTGAAAGGCGATGTGAAAATATTTTCCGCCCTTCTCTTCCAACGCTTTGCCTTCAAGGGTAGAACAGATACTTAGTATTTTAGCAGAATTTAGTATTTTTGTACTACTAATTTGCTGCAAAAAAGCGACTAGCTCTCAACTGACCGCCGATCGCTAATCGCCAAATCTTACTGAGCAACCACCTGAATGGTGACCGTGGCCGAAACTTCGGGGTGAAGCTTGATCTCGGCTTTGTATTCGCCCAGGCTGTGTACTTCGGGCAGCGTAATGCCGCGCCGATCGATGTCTTGCCCAGTTGCCGCTTTAATTGCGTCTGCCACATCCTGGTTGGTGACTGTGCCAAAAATGGCTTCTTTCTCGCCGACTTGCTTGGCGATCGAGACGCTGCCTGCTTTTTCTAGAGCCGCTTTTTGGGTGGTGGCTTGCTCTTTGAGTTCGGCGAGTCTTACCCGTTCAATTTCTCTGCGCCGCTCAACCTGCTTGAGAATCCCACGGGTGACATTGACTGCTTTCCCCTGGGGATCAAATAATTTCTGGCATAGCCGGGAGCCACTTCGACCAGATCCCCCGATCGCCCCAACTTGCTCACATCCTCACTGAGGACTAATTGAATACGCTTCGCCATGATCTTTCCTAATTTGTCAACGATTTGCCAACTGTGCCGCACAAACGATCTATTGTACCGGACGATCGACCTTCATAACCGACTCGATTGCCAAAGACGAATTCCATCACTGCTGCTGGTGACGATCGCCTGCCCCTCTAGGGCAAACTCGACCGACACGCTACTGTGCCACGACCCGCGCAAAATTCCCAACATCTGCGTGGGGTCAAATTGCCAGAGTTGCACCGTTCCACCCGTACCCGTCACAAACGTCACCCCATCAGGGCTGATTGCCAAATCAGATGCACCCGACGAAAAAGTGTAGAGCAGCCTTCCAGATTGAATCTCCCACAGTTTTATAAGGCTGCTGCCCGTCAGCAACGCTTCGCCATCACGGGTAAAGGCTAGGGCTGCCAGATCGCCAGAATTCACGGTATGCAAAAGTTGCGGCTCAGATGACTGTCCTGCTACTTGCTCTGATAATCGCCAAACCTGAACTTTGCGATTTCCGGCTGCCAGCAGTTTGCCATTGGGGCTGAAGGCGATCGCCACCACAGGCTGATCCCCCAGGCGATCGACCCACTGACGAGTGCTCACATCCCAAAACTGCACGCCCAGACGACTCAACGAACCGTCTGCCCACTTTTCCATGCGGCTACCCGTCGCCAAGG
Organism: Leptolyngbyaceae cyanobacterium CSU_1_3; assembly: GCA_012034655.1. Taxonomy (GTDB): domain Bacteria; phylum Cyanobacteriota; class Cyanobacteriia; order Leptolyngbyales; family Leptolyngbyaceae; genus JAAUOZ01. Next base: position 12,176 of record JAAUOZ010000167.1, read on the forward strand.
TGCGACCATCGGGGCTAAAGCTCAGACAGGTGACACGCCCCGTCAGCAACACACCCAGCAGTGTGCCCGTGTTCAAATCCCACAATCGGACGGTACGATCGAGGCTGGCGCTGGCTAACAGTTTCCCATCGGGGCTAAAGGCGATCGCGCTGACCCAATCTTGATGCCCTTGCAGAGAGAAAAGAGGCTGATGGGTTTGTAAATCCCAGAGTTGGATCGTTTTTTGGCGGGTGCTGGCCAAAACTTTTCCATCTGGACGAGTCGCGATCGCCACGGTCTTGCCCTTAGACAGCAATTTTGACTGACTGTAGCAAATCAAACCTATCTCGTAAGATGGCATACAGACACGGCTAGGCAGTCGTGATGCAATGGTTTTACCCAACGCAAAATAAAGGCAGGCGAACAGGGCAATCGTTGCGATCGTCAGCCCCACGATCGATCGCCAATGTTTTTGCATCACAATCCAAACTTCTCACCGAAAGAACCTGAATTTGTCACCTTGTCGATGTATTGAGCAGTAAATGGGGCGAATGTGAAAGTGATCAGCTAAAAATTAATGGGTCACACCCATTTTCTCAGAGCGCCCACCCAAAATATCAGGGTTTCACGCTGGTTGACTGACCAATCTTTCCCCTCATCCCTCAATCCCTTCTCCCCTGGTGGGAGAAGGGAAGCCGGAACAAACCCAGATTTAAAAGCCTATCGCCCGCTCTGGGAGAGGGGTTGGGGTGAGGGCTTTTGAGTTTT
>JAAUOZ010000168.1 GCA_012034655.1 Leptolyngbyaceae cyanobacterium CSU_1_3
AAGTAAGGATGTCCGCCAACGCTTGACATGAGTTTCTCGACTTCAGTATTGCTCCAATTGAGTTGATATTTTTGGGTCAATTTTTGCACCTGTGCGTGGCTAAATTCTGATAGCTTAATCACCAACCCAACACCACCCAAAGGAGAATGATTGATATCTAATGCACCATATACTTCGGTGGAATGCACCACAATTAATCGCAGCTTTTTCCAAACTGCACCCGTGTCGTCTCCCTGGTTAGCTCGCTGATTCCAGCCTCGCAGAAGCGCACAAAAATCATTAGCGATCGCGGGATGCTCAAATACAAGATCCACTTTATCTAATGCTAGAACCAATGGGGTTGTGATTGCTGGAAGTAAGTAACTCTCGAAGTATAAGGTACTGTTGTAGTTACAGCCAAAGATATCAAACCAGTAATCAGTTAAATGATTGGGTAAGCCTAAAGCTTGAGCAACGCTGGCGCAAAACCACTGAGAAAACTTAGTCAGATCGGTGAAAATAGTACTATCACACAACTCAAAACTGAATGTCTGGGTGCGGTAGCCTTGCTGCCTAGCATGGGACAAAATATTTTCCATCAGCCAGGTCTTGCCCATTTCTTGAGGCGCTTTGATGCGAATCAGTGACCCTGGTTTCAACACTTCTTGATAGCACTCTGACTCGGAAGGCGCACGATCGACGTAACACGATTCTGGTAAGGCTGGCGTTTTTTTTCGAGTCGCCCGTCAGGTCTTGTGCGGCAGCTACTCGTTCGATCGGCCCTTGCAAATTATTCTTCGTCACCCGCGCTCCCACCGCATCAGATAAGAGCTTCCATAGCTCAGGGCCTACGTTTCGCATCAGGTGATCTAGCCCACATCGCTCAGCACATTCCTGATGAATTTCTGTAAAGCTCTTGCCTTGCCACGCACCCCGAAAAACCAGTCGTTGCAAATCATTCATAGGTTTGCCAATTTTGTTGAGAAGTAACTGATCAGCAAAAACGATCGCGGTTTCCACGTCCATATCAGGCAAAAAAAGCGGAGCACTTCTATTAAAACTCACTTTTCCAGACAATCACGTTCCTTGAAGCTGAACTTTCCTGAACTTCAAGTTGCACGCTAAAAAAATGGCTGAATTATCCTTTAATTCACTGTATTGTCGCTCTTTAATTATGTTGAATAAAGTATAACTATAGCCTACAGATTTTATACCTTCATCGATTTCTCTTCTATTTCACTTTTTTTATCTGTAGTAATCCAAACTTTACCTTTCAGGCTCCATTACACTATGAAGACTTCCATTCCTGAAACTATTGCAAATTCCAAGCAATCCTATTGTTTCAATCCCAAGTGTCAGCAGCCAGAAAATAAACCTGATGCCCAGAAATGCCTTAGTTGTCGGTGGCCATTGCAGTTGAACGATCGCTATCGAGCCGTGCGGTTGATTGGTCAGGGTGGGTTTGGGCGCACGCTTTTGGCAGTGGATGAGTCACAGTTGTCTCGGCCATACTGTGTGGTTAAGCAATTTTTTCCGCAGCAGCAGGGCAACACCGAAAAAGCAGCGGAATTGTTTCGTCAGGAAGCTCATCGGTTAGAGGCGCTGGGGACACATGCTCAAATTCCAAAACTGCTGGCATTCTTTGAAACTGAGCATAAAATTCAACAGGAGACTAAACGCGAAATTGAACACGAAATTGAACACGAAATTGAACGGTGGCAATATCTGGTGCAAGAATTTGTGGATGGTCGCAACTTAGCGCAAGAGTTAGCAGAAAATGGGGTGCTGAGTGAACTTCAAATTCGTCAGCTTCTACAGGATATTTTGCTGATTCTGAAGTTTATTCATAGCCATCAGGTGATCCACCGGGACATCAAGCCAGAGAACATTGTGCGGCGAGGGAGCGATCGTAAGCTAGTTCTCGTCGATTTTGGGGCGGCTAAGTATACGTCAGAGACGACGCTGGGCAAAACTGGCACTATGATTGGTTCCGCTGCCTATACCGCACCAGAACAGGTAAGGGGCAAGGCGGTCTATGCCAGCGATCTCTTCAGTTTGGGCGTGACGTGCATTCATCTGCTTACACAAATGTCACCCTTTGAATTGTTTGATGGGGGGGAAAATAAATGGATTTGGCAACACTATCTCAAAAAATCTGCAACAAATCAGATAACAAATGATGAGTCGATAAAAACATCACAAAAAAACCGCTCTAAAAAATTTGCTAAATCCAAAACTCAAATCAGTGAGCAACTGGCGACCATTCTCAACAAACTACTAGAAAGTGGAACGACGCGCCGCTATCAATCGGCTGAAGCTGTCTTGAAAGACTTACAGGCAAAGCCAAATCGGCGTTTTAAAAAGCGGTGGTTAGTTGCAGGAGCTATGTTGGTGGGCAGTGTTGCAGGCGCACGATCGCTGCTCTTTCCTGTCGCGCAGATGGTTTCTAATCCAACTGCCTACGAAGCTGCACGATCGCAACAGGCATCTGCGATCGGGGGACTCTATCTCAACCAAATGGTAAGCAGCAGACTTTTCCGCTCCAGCATACCGAAGTTATGGCGCGGGTGACGGGTAATGTGTCGCGGGTGGAAGTCACGCAAACCTTCACCAATCCTTACAAAACGCCCTTAGAGGCTGTGTATGTCTTCCCGTTGCCCAATGAAGCGGCGGTAGACGATATGGAGATTCGAGTGGGCAATCGTGTAATTCGCGGATTGATCAAGAAACGCCAAGAAGCAAAACAAATTTATGAGCAAGCGAAACAAGAAGGGAAAACGGCTGGATTGCTAGAACAAGAACGCGACAACGTATTTACTCAGTCTTTGGCAAACATTAAACCAGGTGAAAAAATCGATGTGACGATTCGATACACCAACAGTTTGAAGTTCGAGAGGGGTAGCTATGAATTCAACTTCCCGATGGTAGTTGGGCCACGCTATATTTCTAGTGATGCGATTGCTGACGCAAACAAGGTTACGCCATCTGCGAAGCTACCAGAGACACGATCGGGACAAGATATTGGCATCACCGTAGAGATTAATGCAGGAGTTCCAATTCAAGAAATTAATTCTCCTTCACATCTGCTACAAACCTCTCAGGATGGGCGTATGGCCCGCATTCAATTAAACAATCAGAACACACTTCCTAATAAAGATCTCGTGTTACGCTATCAAGTTGCAGAGACGGCTGCTCAATCTACAGTGCTGACCGATGCCGATCAGCGAGGCGGGCATTTTGCAGCTTATTTAATTCCAGCATTGCAGTATCAATTCACAGAGATTGTTCCCAAAGATGTCGTGTTTTTAATGGATACTTCTGGGTCACAATCTGGACAACCCATTCAAGCCTCTAAAGAGTTGATGCGTCGCTTCTTAAAGGGCCTGAACCCAAACGATACTTTTACAATTATTGACTTTGCCAGCGTCACCACGCAGCTTTCTGACCAACCCTTACCCAACACGCCGGAAAACCGTAAGCGAGCGATCGATTACGTCAACAAACTAGATGCCAATGGCGGCAGCGAGCTTTTCAATGGCATCAAAAGGTGTTGAGTTTTCCGGCGGCTCCGGAAGGACGATTACGCAGTGTTGTGCTGATTACGGATGGCTTGATTGGCGATGATGAACGAGTCATCGCGGAAGTGCAGAAAAACCTTAAACCGGGAAATCGGCTCTATAGTTTTGGGGTGGGCACTGCAACCAATCGGCTTTTAATCGATCGCATTGCTGAACTGGGTCGAGGTACGTCTCAGACCGTGATGCCTAATGAACCCGCAGCGCCGATCGTGGAAAAGTTCTTTCAACACATTAATAATCCTGTTTTAACCGACATCCAGCTTACCTGGGAAGGGACAGGAGCCGCTCCCGAAATCTACCCGCTCAGGGCAGCCGATCTGTTTGCCAATCAGCCGTTGGTGGTGTTTGGACGCAAGGACGATCGTTCAGATGGGGTCTTAAAAGTTACTGGAACAGCCGTCGGTGGCCAACGCTATGAGAAACGCATTTCAGTTGATTTTACGAACAATGGGAGCATAAGCCCATCATCGCTTTCAGGTGGCATTTCTCAACTTTGGGGACGATCGCGAATCAAAGAATTAAGCAATCAAATGCTGACTCGCGAAACAGAATCGGGAATCAAAGCGGTGACAGAAACTGCATTAGACTACCGATTGCTGTCGAAGTATACAGCCTTCGTAGCGGTGAGCCAAGATAAACGGGTAGAGCCAAATTCTGGGCAGACGATGCAGGTTCCTGTAGAAATGCCAGAGGGAATGACTCAACCAAGCTCAAGTGCCGCTGGAAATACAAATGCTGTACCGGAACCAGGAGAAATTTTGGGCAGTTTGGCAGCCGTTCTGTTACTGCTATCGCGATTTGGCTGGAAGCGACTTCGCCAACGCTAGTAGGCTTTGGTTCAAGTTTGAGAATTACCCCGTTGGCGAGAAATGAGGATAAAAATAATAGTCCGGTGTCTTGTTTCTAGCAACTACTGGCGGTTCGATCGGGCATCATGCTCCTAGAAAATTGTCATTTCTCATCGGCGTTGACATGAAGACCTCAAATCATCTTCGATTCTCACTGTTGGGTTTGTTGTCAGGTTCGATCGCGCTGCACCTGAGCCTTGTTGCTCACAGCGAAAACAGTGATCTCCTGGGTTCTAGCGTTCTGTTTTGGCTGGCGATCGTAGCTCTTCTGTGGAAAAAGCGATTCCATTTCGATTTCAGCAGTGATGTATTTTCTAGTTCTCTCGGTGCTTTTTTAGTTGCACTGGTGCTGATCAAAAGTACATTTTTAGTTGGGAATGATATTTTTCTGCGAGTGTTTCCTTTCCTGTGCATTCTAGGCATCGGTCTGATTGCGTCTGGTGTGAACAAAATCGATCAATATTGGCGTGAATTAGGACTTCTAGCATTCTTTATTGTGCCTTCCGGTTTAGTTTCAATCTTTGTAGATATCTCTATCTGGACTGCTAAATTTGCAGCTTTGGTGTTGTGGTGCTTGGGGTTTGAGGTTTCGCGTCAAGCTTTATTAATTCATCTGCCAAAAGGCTCGATCGAGGTTTATGCGGGCTGTTCGGGTATGGCGATGATTCTACAGCTATTGGGTTTAGCGCTAATTTATCTGTGTTTGTGCCAGACAAAACCACACCAAAAACTGCTACTGCCAGCGATCGCAATTGGCATTGCTTTTGTCATGAATGGTGTGCGAGTTGCTCTGATGGCAGTACTTGTTGCGTTGTCTAATCAATCAGCGTTTGAGTATTGGCATGTGGGCAATGGTTCTTTAATCTTTTCAACGATCGCGGTGGTCTGTTTTGGAATGCTTTGTAATTTTCTAATCCCGCAGCCTGATAAACTACATGGATAAATTTCGGATGGGCGCGATCGTTGCCCTTTTAGGAAGTGTATTTTTAGTATTGGGAAAGTCAATTTTTTATCCCAATTCAACAATCGGCACACTAACTCTCTTCCCATTTCCAAAGTCAATTCCCTTACAGAATTGGAGACTTGTAAAAAATAGTTCTTTAAGCAACTCTCCTCACAATCATAAATTTGTTTCAGGGGAGATATATCAATATCAACAAAAGCAGTTAACTTTATATGTTGAAGCTCGTTATTTTGTCGATACCGATGGTGATATAAATCATTATCTTGAGACTTATAGAAATGGCTTTTCTATCGCTCAAACCAGCATTCGTCAAAAGCCCGAAACAGGCTTCTATCAATTGTTTGTAGAGGGCGATCGTGCTCACCTGAGCGCTTGCATCAATTCCCAAGGAGGCAGCACTGTAACAGGGGTGCAATTTCGCGCCAACCGCAATGCTTACGACCTCAAAGCCCAACGCCTGCTTCCTTGGCTATTGGGACGGACAAATCTCAGAGACTTTCGCTGTCTCTGGACTCACCTCTCCACGCCTATCGAGAGCACCCCAGAGGAAGCTTACCAAACCTTAGAGTCTGCCTGGGTTGCCTGGTACATCTCCTGGAAGCCACGCTTTCCCAACGAAGTACCCTAAAATTGCCTGATTGACCGACAAAACCTGGTTGACTGGCAAAACTCAGAAGACCCTCACCCCAACCCTTCCGCTCTCGGAGAGGGGATTTGAACCCAGCGTTACTTTTCTGGCTTCCCTCCTCCCCTAGTGGGAGAAGGGATTGAGGAATGAGTGGAAAGGTTTTGCCAGTCAACCAGCCACTCTACCAATGCTTAAAAGGGTGTTTTGATAAGTTGGAATTGTAGTAGCGCGGATCGTGAGAAACATCTTCACCCAACCAGTCAGGCAGATCGATCGCTTGTTCTACATTCTGTAACTCGACTTCAGCAATGATCAATCCCTGGTTGTCTCCTAAGAATTCATCGACTTCCCAGGTGATGTTTCCTAAATTGATTGTGTAGCGGTATTTTTCAATTATTGGCGGCGTACACAGCCTGTCTAACATCTCATTCGCATCGGCGATCGGAATCATGTATTCAAATTCTAATCGTGTGATGCCGCTCGTACTTCCTTTGATGGTCAAGAACCCACGATCGCCCGCAATTCGGACTCTTACCGTCCGCCCTGGTTGGTCAGCAATATAACCCTGACGATATAAAACCCCAGTGGACAGACTCCGCCAGCGATCGTCTGTGACTAAAAACTTTCGCTCAATTTCAACTCCCATTCGTTTTCATCCCTGGTTTTGCATATACAAAAAACGCATCGACTTCTGCGGCGGTGGGTTGGGCATCGATCGCCCCCGATCGTGTAGTCGTCAATGCTCCCGCAGCACTGGCATAGGCAACAACTTGTCTCGCCACTTGTGGATTGCTCAAACTGTGAATGCCTCGCTGACAAAGCTGATGAACAAACCCAGCCACAAAACTATCGCCTGCACCCGTCGTATCTTCGACATCGATCGCGAACGCCGGAACCTTACCCTCATTCTCTCCCAGGCAATAGGCCGACCCTTTCTCCCCGGCAGTCACGATCACCCCTTCTAGCGTGCCGATTGTGTGGGAGATCGCCCCTGGATCGGTCGTCTCAAACAGCCATTCTGCCTCCTCTTCTGCCAGCTTCAAAAAATCAACTCGCTTGATTAGTTCATGAATCATCGGTGGAGCAGCATTTTGATCGGCCCAAAACACAGGTCGCCAGTTAACATCTAAGATGATTTTGACAAAGAACTGTTCGGCAAGCTCAAGGGCACGGGCGATCGCGGCTCGACTGTCAAAATATGCGAGTTCTAACGTGCCCAATACTAGAAAGTCGGCTGATTCAAATAATGTAGAGGTTAACTGACTGGCTTGGAGATGCGTGTCTGCAAATTCTGTTGAGTTGCGCTGGTCTCCGAAGGCTACAAAACTACGATCGCCTGTTTCCGATCGCAACACCATGACTGTTCTCGTGGGTGCTGTGGGATGATATTGAACGCCCGTCGTGTCTACCGGAATTGAATTTAGCAACTCGACCAGCGATCGCCCCATTTCATCCTGCCCTACACAGCCGACAAACGCTGAAGGAGTGCCCAATTTTGGCAATGCACAGGCCACATTTGCCGGAGCGCCTCCCGGATACGATGTCCAAGAATCGACGGCTTCGAGCGATCGACCGGGCTGATTGGAGATGCGATCGAACAAGATTTCGCCTAGACAAATGACACGGGGATGAGTCACGGCAGTTCCTTTGTGAATAGTATTTCTATACTGTGCAATTTACTTATATATAAAGATGAATCTTACGATCGAATTTGCTGGATTGATTTAACAAACGCCCCTCTCATAAGATAGATTTCTCAAAAGTTTCTAGACGCTACGGGAGATCAGGTTCCGACTTCAAATTAAATCGTTGCGGTTGCAAATCGAATCGTCGCTAGTTTTGGCAGCATTGGCGGATTGACTGACCACACACTTGAAACTTTTTGCTTCGTTGCTTACTCACTCGTGATCAAAAATCCGGGCTAACCCAAGAAAACCCACTGAAGGGGTTAAAAAGTGCTTCCAGTCCCTTGAGGGGACTTCGATCGATTAGCCCCAACTTTGAGTTCGGGGGCGGGTGAGGCGATCGACGAAAGGTTTCTCAATTCACCAACCTGCAAAGGTCTAGCCTTCAGTGAGATGGGTCTAGTTTGGGAGAGACGATCGCTCTCAAAAGTGAGGCATTTCTCGCAGCAAGGGACATTCGTTCAAACATCGGGCAGTTGGGATCGGATGGACTCATGCTCTGACGCAGTATTTGTCAAGGGGTTCGGTATGATAGAGGCTAAACTCAGTCTTTTTGGTGCAATGACCGAATCTATTCTCGCGACTTTTCAAGAAGCCTACCGGGATCTCGATTTATTTCCTCTAGTCAAGCCGGAGGATATTGAAAAATTTCGGGTGGATTATGGGCGCGAGGTGATGGTGCGGCTAAAGCAGGAAGTGAACGCTTCGACGAAGGATCAAAAATTTGTATTTGCGGGGCATCGGGGCTGTGGTAAGTCTACGTTGCTAAAGCAGGCTTGCAGTGGAATGCAGCCTCAGCACTTTGTCGTGTTCTTCTCCATTGCAGATCTGTAGAACCCTCAGCGGTGACTCATCGCAAGATTCTTTACACGATCGCCCTGCAACTTTTGAGCGCTGCGACCGAGAAGAAAATTCCGATTGCTGAAGATATTCAAGAAAATGTGTTGGGCTGGATGACAACGACCCATAAAGAAAAAGCCGAGCAAACAACCAAATCTGAAGTGGGCGTAGGAGTCGATAAACTGCTCCAGGTGGCAACTCTGAAGTTTCAGAAAGAGCAGGCATTTCGGGATGAAATCGAGCGAGTTTACGAAAAGAATGTGGCAGATTTGGTGGGCAAAGCCGATCGCATTGCGGCTGCAATCCAAACCACAATGAAAAAACCTGTCTTGGTGGTGATTGATGACCTGGATAAGCTGGATTTAGATCTGGTTGAGTCGATCTATCGTCAAAACATCAAAGTATTGTTTTCACCCCGGTTTCGGATTGTGTTTACGATTCCGATTTCGGCAATTCAAGAGCCGCAAGTGATGGGAGCGCTGACTTCTGAAGGGATTGTGCGCCCGCAGTTGTTTCCGGTGGCGAAGTTTTATCCGAAGCAAGACTGCCAAAATCCTCAAGCAGAGCCGATCGCTAAGACAGTTCAGACGTTTTTAGACGTGTTAGACAGGCGCATTCCAGCCGCACAGATTGAGCCAGAGACCGCCCGCCAAATGGTGCTCAAAAGTGGAGGCGTAATGCGCGAACTGGTGCGAATTGCGCGAGAATGCTGCACCGAATGTATGGTGCAATTGGAACTGGAACCCGATCGCACTGACTTAAAGATTGATGATGCGATTCTCAAAGAGGCGCTGCGAAATCTTCGCAATGATTTTGCTCGGCAAATCGGGACGAATCTATTTCCGATTTTGGTGCAGGTTCACAAGACGCTGAACAATGAAGAGGCCGATGGGGATGCGTTTGTAAAATTGCTGCATGGGTTGATGGTGCTGGAATATCAGAACGATGATTTGTGGTACAACGTACACCCGATCGTCGTCGATCTCTTGCGGCAGAAGAAACTGATTGAGTAGGACAAAGATTCATGTCTCAGCCAGCGACGATCGACTCTTCAAAACAATCTGCGATCAATCAGCGAAACTTGCGGCGGTTGGTGTTGTCGGTGCAGGCGAGTATTCACAAACTAAATTTGCTGATTGCGGTTTGTGATAATCCTCGATACCGAGATGAGTTAATTCGCACCTACGAAGCGGAGCTAACGGCAAAGGGAATTGTCTGTTATCAGGTGTTGCTCGATCGACAGCAACCCAGTCTCAAGCAAAGTTTGCTCGATTGGCAGGCCGGTCTTTCTGATCAGCAGCGCGAAATACCGACTCTGGTGACGGTGCGCGGCGGAGATGAACTGTTGGCGGTGCGGTTGCAGGAGTCGAAATCTGCTCAAGAGCGGTTTTTCTTTTCGGTGCAGTGGACGCGGGAAGGGTTGCGAGACTTTCAGTTGCCGATCGTGCTGTGGGTGACGCAAGCAGTCTCAGAGGGGTTGGCGCAGCAGGCTCCCGATTTTTGGAGTTGGCGCGGTGGCGTGTTTGAGTTTGTGCAGTCGATCGCAGTGTCCTTTGGTTCAGCCAATGAATCTTCTGAAATTGCAGCCCGGATTGATTCGACCAATGGCAACGAACCGACGAATCAATCTGCGACCCCAGCAGACCCGACTGCGTTGATGCAGCAAATTGCCGACCTGCAAGCCGAAGACCCAAATTCTCCTTTGTTAGAAAGCCTGTACGAGAGTTTAGGCGAAGCTTACTATGAGCGTCTAGAACAGGGTCTTGCAGTGGATCGTCCTCAGGAAGAAGCTGCCGCGATCGACGCATTTCAATCTGCGATCGCCTATCGTGAAACCCTGCCTGACTTAACTCTGTTGGCAAGGAGCCTATCCTACTTGGGCTTGCTGTACAAATCCCAGGGACGGTATGAGGCAGCCGAACCCTTGTATGTGCGATCGCTCCAGATTCGAGAGCAGCAGTTAGGAGGCGACCATCCCGCTACGGCAACCAGTCTGAATAATTTGGCGATGTTGTACGAATCACAGGGACGGTATGAGGAAGCCGAACCCTTGTATGTGCGATCGCTAGAAATCAATCAAAAAACGCTCCCAGAAAACCATCCCAGCACTCAACTTGTCTGGAACAATTTCCGCTACCTGGTGCAGCAAGCAGTTGACACAGGGCGATCAGCAGAACTCTCTGACCATCCCATCACTCAGGCAATTTTACGAGACACTGAGCCAAGAGATACCAATGCCTGAAATCAGTCGCTTCTTCGGCATCCTCATTGCCATGTACTACAACGACCATCCACCGCCCCACTTTCATGTGCGCTACGGGCAACAAAAAGCCATCCTTGAGATTCAATCCCTCACAATTTTAGAAGGGAAACTGTCTCCTAGAGTTTTGGGACTCGTCATCGAGTGGGCATCCATTCATCAAGCCCAACTGCTGCAAAACTGGGAACTAGCCAGACAACAAGAGCCGCTAGAATCAGTTCAACCCCTAGAGTAAAGTTCATGCTCAAAGACATCGTTGCCATCAAACCCTTAGAAGACTATCAACTCTCGCTGCGCTTTGAAGACGGACTTGAAGGCGTAGTAGATGTTAGCCAATTAATTCAGTTCTCCGGGATTTTTGCCCCCCTGCAAGATCGGGCATACTTCACCGCCGCCCAAATTCACCCAGAGCTAGGAACGATCGTCTGGGAAAACGGTGCTGACCTCGACCCAGACGTGCTGTATGCCCTCGTCGCAAATCGTCCGCTTCCCAACTATGCGATCGCCCTACGTCAGTCGCTCAGGTGAAAGGGCGCGATCGCAGAATCAGCAATCAGAACGGTGGACGATCGCTGCCTAAAACTTCGCTATGCTGTTCTTGCAGACCTACTGCACTCGATTCGCTATGGCAACGATCGACCAAATTCGTCAAAAAGTTCGAGATCGAGACTATTATTTATCCTCCCATGCAGAAGACGAAATGGTCGATGACTGTCTGGAAAGACAAGACGTAGAACAAGCCATTCTTCGAGGTCGAATCGAGAAAATCATGACGCACGACATTCGTGGAACCCGATACCGAATTGACGGGCTGACCCAAGATGGCAGGCTAATTCATGTCATTTGTCGATTCCGTGACGAGGGAAGCCTAATCATCACAGTGTATGCACTAATGGAGGACACATGATTTGTGAATTTTGTGAAGGACAGACCGTTCAGAAAAAAGTCAAGCGACAACACTGGCTTGAGGGCAAACTTTACATTGTTGAAAATGTTGATGCTGAAGTCTGTCTAGAGTGTGGTGAACGTTATTTCCATGCAAGAACTCTAGATGCGATCGACCGCTTCCTAAAAACAGACCATCCCATTAAGCAACGATTAGAAGTTGAAGTTGTCAGTCTGTAGGGAAAATAGCGCTGACCTCGATCCAGAAGTGCTGTATGCCCTCGTCGCAAATCGTCGGCTTCCCAACTATGCAATCGCCCTACGTCAGTCGCTCAGGTGAAAGGGCACGATCGGAGAATAGATGATGAGGAGTCGATCGATTGGATAGAAGGGAACAGCGATCGCCCCTTCTCAAACACGACTGATACACTGAAAACATTCCTTACTGGTTCAAACCGATGGACTTTTACACCCTCGTCTTGAGACAAAGCGCAGGCTATTGGGTGGCCCTATGTCTCGAAAATGGCATCGTTGGACAGGGACACACTCAAGACACCGCCATTCAAAAGCTCAAAGAGGCGATCGACTCCCTTCAAATGGTCGATGAGTCAGACAAAGACATCTACTCAGAACCCGTCTCCATCAGAGCCTTACATGAGTTTCTAAACATCGGCTCTCAAGAACCCACCTCAGAAACGTATGAATTACGGGCTGTCTATGCCTAAAAACATCCCCTCACTCAAGCCGAAGAAACTAATTAAGATTCTGGAAGAGGGAGGCTGCACATTTATAGAGAAGGCAAGGGAGATCACTGTCTCTACTGCCGAACCGTTGAAGACCAGAAAAGAATTGTCCCGATCGATATCGGGGCAGGTGAAATGTCTCCAGCTTATGTGTTGAGAATCTTCAGACAATTTGGTTTCACAGATGAGGAAATCGAAGAACTGCTGGCTTAATGCTGTTTGAATAGTTGAGTTCTAGAAATCAATACTTCGGACATTTTTTTGAACGATTTCAAAAGGCTTACAGGCTCTACGGTTTCAGAATTGAGCTATTTTTTCAAAGTCAGGTGTAGAGCTAACTTTGAAAATAATATCCTGCTCACGGCTGAATCAGGGTTGAGGTCTAAAACCTGCTCAAATTTTGTCCGAACCATTGAGAAATGCTACAGCGA
>JAAUOZ010000169.1 GCA_012034655.1 Leptolyngbyaceae cyanobacterium CSU_1_3
AAGCTAAACAATCTTAAGAAAACCTTAAATTACATGGCTACGTCGGTGATTCGATTGAATCGCTAAAACCTACAGCTCGTGTGCGTTTGAGTTCTAGAGAACTACCCCGCAGGGGGTAAGTTCCGTTATAACTTAAGTTAGAGTCGGGCGCACCGATTCGTTTAGGAAATACATCAGTTCGCAGATTAATTGTCAGAGTAGGCAGTATCGTCCGTCAAACGTTTCTTTCTCAATAGGGCGGATTTGCAAATCGCTGAATCAGGAAATCAATAAACACCTGAACACGTCGCGAATACACTTACGATTCGGTAAATACAATGCATAAAAGCAGTTCGTCCAGATTAAATTTAATCTGGACGAACAGCTCAATTTATAGTTAAATTTTAGTCGCTAGCAGTGCGCTCAAATCAGCATGAGCTAACACCACATCGGGGTTGCGTTGAAACGCCGCATCATACTTCACAGCAAAGTCATTTCCAGCTTCATCAGGTGTGAGTAGAATCCGAACATCAGCAATAAGAGCAGCGATCGCCTCGGAGGCGATAGGCTCATCAGAGTGGATTAACTCATCAATTTGCACAATCGATTCTGAGAGGCGATGCAACCAGGCAAATCGATCGTGACTGATCGCCAGTTGCAGCAATTCACCTTTAGAGACCTGTCCGCGCACTTGTTCGTAACGAATACGCTCTGTATCCAACAACAGTTTATGCAAATGCAATAACTTGATGCGTATATCGGTCAGCAGTTGATGTTGGGTAATGGGGTGTTGAAGCGTGTTAAGCATGAATATGTCCCATCCTTCCATTTTGGTAATCGTCGATCGCTTGCAGGATTTCGGCTTCAGTGTTCATCACAAAGGGACCATAGCGCACCACAGGTTCATTCAGCGGCACTCCAGCAATCAGCAATAGATCGAGGGGTTGGGTGGCATCCGCAGGATTGACGATCGCCACTTCCTCCCCATCCGGTGCAAAAATTACCATTTGCCCATCCTCACCCCGTTCCTGCTCAGTGCCAAACAAACCAGACCCATCAAGCACATAGGCAAAGGCGTTGTACTCTTTCGGTACTGGTTGAACAATGCTTGCTCCCGGTTGGAGCGTGAAGTGCAGGTAGATAATCGGGGTGCGGGTTTCAATCACCGCTTTCGCCCCCAACGCTTCTCCCGCAATCGCGCGCACCGTCACGGACCCATCTGTGGTCTGAGCCACCGGAATCTGCGCTGATGGGATTTCCTGATAGCGAGGAGCAATCATCTTGTCCCGCTGCGGCAAGTTGACCCACAGTTGAATGCCGTGCAGTCGCCCACCCGTGCGGGTAAACTCAGCTTCTGGCATTTCAGAATGCACTACGCCTGCCCCAGCGGTCATCCACTGCGCATCACCGGGATTGAGCAGTCCGGCATGACCGACCGAATCCTCGTGTTCCAGCCGTCCATCCAGGACGTAGCTGACGGTTTCAAAGCCACGATGGGGATGATCCGGTGCGCCCTTTGCTTGACCGGGCTTCAGATTCACGGGACCCAATTCATCGAGGAGGAGAAAGGGGTCAAACTCGGAAAAGCTACTCTTGGGAAAGGGACGACGCACCAGGAAGCCTGCTCCTTCAAGCGTTTCTACACTATTAATGATTCCAGCAACAGTTCGGAGTGTTTGAGTTTGAGTTGTCATACAGTTGCCTCCAAGCAGACATCTTTACAAGATTTATCCTATATATGATTAATCATATACTAGCATAGAAGTCTATCAATTCTATGGGTAGGGCTTCTCCTCCCTATTCGTTCGGTAAACCGCCTATGTCTCTTGCTCATGTAATTCTGGGTCTGCTCCAACAACAGGAGCGGACAGGCTACGACCTCAAAACCAAGTGCTTTGACGATTGCATTTCCCATCTGTGGCAAGCAGATCAGGCACAGATTTATCGGACTTTAGACAAACTGGAGTCACAGGGGTGGATTACCTGTAATGTTGAGATTCAGCACGATCGCCCCAATCGCAAGGTTTACCGGATTACCGAAGCAGGTGAAGCAGAGTTAACCCACTGGCTTCAGACGCATCATCCGTTGCCCGTGTTGCGAGAGCCGTTGCTGGTGCAACTCTATTTTGCGGCTCAGTTGCCTAACGAAGCGATCGTGTATCTGCTAGAGCAGGAACTGGAAGCACGGCAAGAAAAGCTAGCCCAGTGTGAGACGATCGAGGCTCTATCCTTGAGTAATCCGACTGCATCGCGCGAACAAAAACTGCATCGACTGGTTTTGGACTTAGTGAAGCAACGGGAACAGACTTATTTAGATTGGTTGGAAAAGGCGATCGCAACAATCCGTAGCCAATCAACGTAAATTCCTTCTTCAGAAATTCAAGCATTGTCTACCCCTGTAGAAGTGGGGTATGCTCCAGTGCATCTCGATCCCAATGTCCTAAATTTGCCGCTGCTTCATAGGTGCTTTGAAAAAAAGCAAGAATCATCGCATCTGGGTCGTTAGCCTGCCTAACGGCTTCATAAGGCAGGATAAACTCTTGCATCTCTGAGCTGTAAAACGCTTCCCTGGGTTGGATTGGATAATCTCGAAACCCTTCCGGCGCAGGGTAAGCATACGCATAAAAAACAGGGTCTACAACTGACCCACCCCCTGGCCAAAAGCCACAACTACTGACTTCGTGCGAGTAGGCTTCCCGTGTGACCCAATCTGCCATATTTGGTACTCCCCCTGGATGCTCTGGCGCACGACGACCAGAAAACCGAGTCACAGCGAGGTCAAAACTTCCCCAGAAGAAATGCACAGGACTGGATTTACCAATAAACCGGGAACGAAACAGGTTCATGACCCGATCGACTTGCACGAGAATTCGCCAGAACCGTTGTGTATACTCCGGATCGTAAGCTGCGTGTTGATAGTCCCGATCGAACGGGATTGGTTCTGACACTTCTTGCGGCATTGTCCAGATTTGGACTTCGATGCCGATGTCGCTCAATGTAGTTAGCACCATTTGATAAAAATCTGCCACAGAGCGAGGAGCCAGTGCAATTCTTTTAGTCATGCCGTCGCTAGTGTCGATTTGTAGTTGATGGTCGAGAAAATCGAAGCTAACTTGAAAGTTACGGGTTCCGCAAGGGATTGAAGCGGTTGTTAGTCCACGCGGTGCGACATAAAGAGTAGATTGCCACCAGTGATTGAGTTTAGGTGACAGTGCCAACCGGATTTTACCGATGATTTGCGTCCATAGATGGAGAGTTGCATAGGTATCTTGCCAAGCTGCTAGGGGCAAACTGGGCCAAACGATGTCAATGGGAATACTCTGATTAGAAACAGCCATGAAAATCACCTACATGAGGAGAGCCTGTTGAAGAAATGAGACGGAAATCCAAATGAAATAAGAATCGCTATCAATAGTCTTTTCCCTGTTCATCCGGGAGACAGCATTTTGAAAAAGATAAAATGCTGTCTCCTATTTTACTTGTTGTCTCCATAGAGGAAACCGCAAGTATTAATGTCCACCTGAGGTCACTGGAGGGGTTGTTGCAAGGAGCTGAAGTTCCCATGCAAGGGCTACCGCACTAGCACCGCCATGCTCAAGAACAATCTCTGATACATCCGCAGATGTTTCTGTGCGTGCCCAGTCACGTTGCCACTCAAAAAGTACAGCCATCCAGTTGATTGGAACTGCACCCGCCTGAACCATCCGGCGAACCGCCATGTCATGAGCTTCCGCAGTAACACCGCCCGAAGCATCGGTAACGATGAATACGTCATAACCTTCACCCAGCGCCTGGATTGCTGGCATAGCGAGACAGACCTCGGTCCAAAGCGCAGCAAGTATCAGTTGCTTGCGGCCACTTTTCTTCACTACATCTGTAACGTTTGGCTCTTCCCAGGTATTGATGGAAGTGCGGTTGATCGGTTTTTGATCGGGAAAAACATCCTGTATTCCCTTAATGATATGCCCCCCTCTTTCTTCCATGACGTTGGTAAGGATTGTGGGTACGTTGAACACCTTTGCCGATTTGGCAAGACCAATAACATTGTTAATGATCATCGTCGGTTCATGGCTGTTCAAGTTGGTGAACTGAAAGGGCTGGTGGTCAATCAGTACCAGGATGCTATCTTCTGGACGAAGCAGTCCTTCTAGACCGATTTTTTGATTTTTAGACATTTATTTGAGCGATTGGTGAATGAGGAATTGAAGAATGAAATCAAAAGCTAAACATCTCTGCTTGTGCTTTTAAGTGAAACGTCTGTTTACCCTCAAGGGTTGATGACGTAAGCGATCGCGCCATGAACTGAGTCTGCAAGACAACTCCAAATTTCACCACTTAATATCTGCAAGTTAAGCGCAGAGTTAAGGCGATCGCCAACGCGCGGGGTGAGGAACTGATAATCAACTCCTCACCTTCACTTTTTTGTTTTGCGCGTGCGCGTTGTAATTAATTGCTTTTACACATGTGCCATTTGTCGATCGAGCTTGGTTTCCCGTCCATCTCGTTGCACAGATTGAGCTTTGTCATAGCTCTCCATCAGGGCACGGTAAATCGGCATGAGGTCAACCATGACAGCGGCAAACTCCATTGCGTCCGGACGGTTCCACGTGTTCATGAGTTCGCCGATGACTGCGTAAGTGTCGATGGGCATGGCTCCCGCCTGGACGACGCGGGCCAGAGTGAGGTCGGTCGCCATCTGGCTCCAGTTGCCGGAAGCGTCAATGATCGTGAAGACTTTGTAACCAGCGGCCAGTGCGCTCAGCGTCGGAAACGCCATGCAGACGCTGGTGAGAGTTCCAGCGATGAGGAGAGTCTTTCGCCCGGTCTTCTCGATCGCATCTACCCAAGCCGGGTTGTCCCAGGCGTTAATCTGGCCTGTGCGCGGAATGTAAACCGCCTCAGGATTGTGCTGGTGGATTTCGGGAATCAGGGGACCATTGGGACCATCGGGCACCGAAGCAGTCGTGAAGGTCGGAATCTTGGCGAGTCGGGAAGTCTTGGCGAGCGCCGTGACATTGGAGCGGAGGACTGGGAGTTCGATGTCACGCACAAGTTGGAAGAGTCCGCTCTGATGATCGATCAGCAGCAGCACGGCGTCGTTGGGATCGATCATTGTGTCGATGGTGTTACTCATGGGTTTGTCTCCTTTTTGATTCAAATTCATTCAATGTCATTTTTTCCTAGTGCGTGTTTTAAAACCTGCGATCCTCCCCAACCCTCCTTAAAAAGGAGGGAGCCGAACCGTTCAAAGTCCCCCTTTTTAAGGGGGATTTAGGGGGATCTCAACGGATGCAATAAATGACTAAACGGTTTTAAAACACTGCTTAGCTATCTCTAGCTATCTGAAGAGTAGCCAGTTTTAGGACTCAGCTTTTTTCAGAACAAATTCAATATAGGAGATCGCCTTGAAGCTGTCGTCTACAGCAAGTTAAAAGTTTTACAGTATAAATTGATGGAGTCACCATTCCATCGCAGAGTAGAAGGCTAGTTATAACTTAAGTTAGAATCCGAACTCGATCGAAAGTAACCCTTATAGGGGTCGAGCCGAGTATTGTAGAAAAGTAGTGGCTCGACTTCTCTCCTCGATTTACTTAAACTCCGAGAAATGTAGAAAAGTAGTAATTAGCCATCTAGTGAACTCACAGCACCTCGCCCACCACGATTTAAATTTGATGCGTCCCAATTTTGCCAGCGTAATCGAAGAACTCTCACTCTTAACAGTGCTTCACGAATTCACGCCTCGCGTCATTGGCACGCCGCCGCTCGGGATCGATATCGCAACCAGCGATATCGACATTGCTTGCTCGACTGATGATCTTGCGCGATTTCAATGTGTCACTACAGATCGATTTGGCGAGTGCGACCGATTTCAATTTCGGCAAATTAACATTCAGAACCATAAAACATTCATCGCTCAGTTCCATGCCCATGATTGGGATATTGAATTGTTTTGTCAATCTGTGCCTACCGATCGTCAATGGGGCGTTCGACATTTCATCGTTGAACAACGCCCGATCGCAATCGACCCCAATCTCAAATTCGCGATACTTGTACTCAAACAACAGGGGATGAAAACAGAACCTGCATTTGCTAATGTATTGAATCTGATAGGCGATCCATATCAGGCAATGCTCAAACTTGAGAATATGGATGATGACGACTTGAAACAACTGCTTGACAAACGGTGACTGATGACTTCGATGGCTTACGCAAATCCCACTGCAACGAATGCGGGATAACAAGGTGTTGCAGTGCGTAGATATCGGCTCGACCTCTTATAAACTGACAATGCCGCGTTTAACAGCAACAATCACAGCTTGGGTGCGATCGCTCACATCTAACTTATTCAAAATCCGATTGACATGAGATTTAACCGTGCCTTCACCAATACTTAAAGCAGCCGCAATCTCGGCATTGCTCATCCCCTGTGCCAGTGCGCGGAGGACTTCTAGTTCTCTTTCACTCAGTTCTGGATTGCTGAGGCGCTGGACTAACTTTGCTCCCACATCGGGCGGAATATACTTCTGACCTCGATGAACGGTGCGAATGGCATTTAGAAGCTCGTCAGGTTCAGTTTCTTTTAACAGATATCCTTTGGCTCCTGCCTGCAATCCCCGATAGATATCTTCGTCACTATCATAGGTGGTCAGAACAATAATTCGAGCCGATTTAGCAGTAGCACAAATTGCACCAATAGCGACAACTCCTTCCACTTTAGGCATTCGGAGATCCATTAACGTTACGTCCGGTTGGTGTTCCTCAAATAGCGCGATCGCTTGTTCCCCATTTTCAGCCTGAGCAATCACTTGCATCTCTGGATCGCGGTTAATAATCGTGGCTAATCCTTGCCGAAAAATAGCATGATCGTCTGCAATTAGAACCCGAATAATCGTGGCTTGGCTCATCGTGATTTACTCTCGATCGACAGTGACAATAATTTCTGTTCCTTGTCCGGGTTGACTCCGAATCGTGAGTTGTGCGCCGATGCGCTCTGCCCGTTCGCTCATGCCTAATAAGCCAAATCCCTCAGAAGATGGAATACTCCCAACGCCAAAGCCTTGTCCATTGTCTTTCACGCGCAGGCAAAATCGATCGCGATCGTAGACTAGCTCGACTCGAATTTCGTCAGCATTCGCGTGTTTAGTCGCATTCGTTAATGCTTCCTGTCCCATCCGCAGTAGGTTACTCTCAACTTCAGCGGGTAGAGAATACACTGCACCCTCGATCTCATAATATAAAGTAGTATCCATTGCGGCAGTTCTGAGTTGAGCGACGAGACGATGTAGAGCGCTCTGTAAACTGCCTTCCTCCAAAAGCTGAGGACGCAGTGCGACGACCGATCGCCGTGCTTCAACCAGTCCAGTTCGCGCCAATTCTTTGATCAGGTCTAGATGTGCCTGAGCTGCTTCTAAATCATCCGTTAGCACCTGTTTTGCAGCGCCTACTTGAGCGAGAATGCCTGTAAACGCCTGAGCGAGTGTATCGTGAATTTCACGCGCCATGCGGTTCCGTTCTTCCAAAATTGAAGCTGCTTCAGCCCGTTTGCAATCGGTGATGTCTCGTGCCAGCCAAATCACCTGCTCGTGCCCAATCGGGGCAATGCGAGCCGAAAACCAGATTTCTTGTCCAGCAAAGCAGTGACTGTATTCAACGGTGAGGACTTGTTGGGTTCTCAGCACCTGCTGAATGTGATTCAGCAATTCATCGGCTTGTTCTTTGGCAAAAAGTTGATGCAGGGTTTTGCCAGTACACTCCTCTCCATAGGATGGATTTCCTTTGATTGTGCAGAGCAATTGCCCTTGGGCATTGAAGATACATAGCGGATCGGGAATGGCTGAAACGAGCGCCCGCAGTTCTGCTTCAGAGTCTTGCAATGCTGCTTCTGCTTGTTTGCGTTTAATTCCCAATGCTATCTCGCGAGCGGCAAACCCCAATGCCTCAAAGTGAGCTGCCGGAATGGATTGTCGAGCAAACATCGCGAGCACGCCAACCAACTGCTCATCCAGCAGGATCGGATAGCCTGCAAATGCCACAATACCTTCTCGCTCTGCCCATTCTCGATGATCGACAAATGACTCATCAAACACATTGTCGATCGACAGTGGAAAGTTTTCTTGAGCAATTCGTCCAAGTTTCGGGCTATTCATGGAAACTCGACTGTAGGTACCGTCAAGACGGGTATACATTCCCGCACTGGCTTGTAACTCCAAAACGTTCTGGTCTTTACTGATTGTCCAAATTCGAGCAAATGCCCCATTCAAGTGCTTAACAACGGCTTCTGCACAGCGATGCAGCATCAAGGGTAAACTATCACTTTGAGCAAGGGCACTGTCCACATCGGCACGAAAAGCGGAGAGGATTGCCTGTTCTCGAAACTGAGCCTCGGACTGGCGCAACACCGCTTCTGCTTGTTTGCGATCGTCGATATCCGTATAAACTCCCAACGCTCGGATGGGTTCACCGGATTCATTCCAGGTAACAATTTTGCCGACAGAAAGAATCCATTTCCACTGACCATCCTGGGTACGCTGGCGAAACTCTGCTTGATAGTTGGGGACTTCTCCAGTAATACAAGCATGATAAGCTGCAATCACTGATTCTCTGTCGTCAGGATGCACACTCTCAATCCACTCGTTTCTGGTTGTGTGCAATGTTGCTGGATCGTAGCCCAGCATTGAAGCGTATTCTGGGTTAACCACGATTTCTTCAGTTTTGATATTGATATCGTAGAGTCCTTGATTTGCAGCGGTTAATGCTAAGCGTAGTCGTTCTTCACTCGTTTGTAGAGCGACTTCTGCTCGTTTGCGATCGCTAATATCCGCAATCACGCCTTCGATGTATCCATCGGCTGCATTCAGATAAGAAGAGGTAAGTCCCCAGAAAACTGTCCCATCTCGTTTTCGCAGTTGTGCTTCATAGCTTCGCAGTTCCCCATCCCGCTTCATCAACTCATGGGCTTGTTGGCGATCGCTGGGATTTACAAAATAGTCGATGCTGTGTTCTAGCCCAACGATCTCCTCTGGTGAATCAAAGCCCAACAGGTTGGCAAGGCGTTGGTTGGCATTGAGAATTAATCCATCCGAAATGCGGTTTCGGAAGATGCCAACCTGTGAGTTTTCAAAGATATTGCGGAACTTAGCTTCACTGCGTTGTAATGCCTCTTCTGCTTGCCTGCGCTGGGTGGTGTCGTTGCCCACTGATAATATCTCAACGACCTCTCCCTGCTCATTGAAGATGGCTTGATTCGACCAAACCATCCAAACTCTCCGACCGTTTCGACACAGGTTTTCACCCTCGCCTTGCGGGTACAGTTGAGGATTGCGAAGTAAATCGTGAACCAATGGTTTGACATCGCGTCCAGAGGTTTCGATATCCGGGACGATCGTTTCAAATAAGGTTCGCCCTACGATTTGATGTTCTTCATAGCCCAGGAGTTTGACTCCATAATCGTTGATGTAGTGAATCCGTCCTTGCGGATCGTAGCGAATGATGACTGAGTTCGCGGTTTGTAGCAGGTTGCGGTAATTCGCTTCACTTTGTCTCAATGCGGCTTCGGTTTGTTGACGTTCAGCAATCTCCTGGTGCAAGGCTTGAGTTCGTTCTTCTACTTTCCTTTCCAGTGTTTCGGCATAGTCTGCTAACCGTTCATACAACCGAGCATTCTCCAGCGAAATTGCTGCCTGAGCCATCAACAGTTCGAGGATTTGTAAGCGATCGTTGGTAAACACTCCGGCATTAAGATTGTTCTCTAGATAAAGGATGCCGATCAACTGGCTTTGATTGAGAATGGGTAGACAGAGGAGCGATCGCGTCTGTTGGTGTTGAATATAAGGGTCGGTTGAACAAGACGATTCGCTGACGGCATCATCAAACACCAGAGTTTCTTGAGTGCGTTCTACCGAGTGAATGACGGAAACAGGAATCGTTTCACAGTCGGCAACAGCGAACTTTTCTAGGTCACACTGTCTACTTCCGCTGCATTGAGCCACCACAGTAAGTTTATCCTCTTCCAGGAGAACCAGAGTACCAGTTTCGGTTCCTGCATTTTCGATTACTACGTGCATCAACGTGGCAATCAGTTGATCGAGATGGATCATTAAACTCTCCCCGACGAAGGACTGTCAGCTATCTCCCAAAGTATATCGCTTGCCAAAATTGGCGTTGCTTAATCAGGGTATGAAAAAAATAAGTTGAAAATCCCCAAGCTTTGTCGATACTGGTTTCTATGACGGGCCTATTTAGCCTTTCATACCCTAAATCAGCAACGCCAGATTCTTCATTGTCTGTCACTGCATCCCCAAAGTTAAAATCCGGTTGCACCCAATGGTCAGGCAGGGCGATCGCATTCGGTTCAGGGGCGGTAGCATTAAATCCATTAAAAACTAGCGGCATTTAATTTAAGTTAATTAAAATTTGTGAAATTTGGAGGAAATTTTAGGAATTTTTAGGGACAAGTAGGAGATATTAGGAAATATTAAGAAATATTAGGAAATAGAAGGGTTAAAATAAAAAGCTTTTTGTGGCTTTCACTAACAATAAATTTTCGTTAGTAAATTTTGTTTTGTGTCAAATTACTTCCACTATTGAATAAATCTTCAATAGTTGCTGGATCTCTAATAATAATAATGCCTAGCTCATCTCTATACGTTAAATTAGGATCTGCTCTAAATGACAAAAAATTAAAGCTGGTAACTATCCCAAATTCAGCATCACAAACTAAAATTTTACGATGAGTATTTTTTACTTTTTCAAATTGAAATAACTGGTAATTCTTTGATAATTTTTCTAACCTTTGAATTGCTATAGGATCGTTTTGCTGGCTGTAACTTTTAAATCCATAAAATATATAAACCTGTATCTTTCTCTTTAAAGTTGATTCTAAACTATCAAGAAACTGCTTCTCTGATGATTTAAACGCTTTAAGGTTTTGGTTTCTCTCTCTAAAAGTTTAATGGCATCTTCTTCTTCATTAGAAAGGGTTTTAATGGCGTAGCGTTCTGTAGAATTTAACTTTTTAGCTAAATACACAACACAACTGCCACCTTCTCCAAGTTTTGCTTGAATATCATATTTTCCACCCAATATTTCGCCATTGAGAGAGATAGACATGATTAATTTTCCTTTATTTGTATTTGAAATTAGGATTCCCCTGAAATAACCATGGCTCTCCCAAAGTTAAGTTGATAACTTAGTCTTATACAGCCCAAGTAAATCATTACCTGTAGTCAGGGTTCGGAATGAAATGGAGAACCCTGGCTACAGCTCATAATTTAGGCATTTATATAAAATAAACTTATCAACTTTTGTTTGGGAGAGCCATGATTTCTTCCACGATGTCCCCGTTAACCTCCCCAACTTTCCATCACCTTAATTTCTACCTCGCAAGGAATTGGAGTGAGAAACTTATTCCCCGCTCTCACCATACATTTTTTAAGCAAGGCTTTAACTGACTGCACTTCTTCGATAGGACACTCTATTAAAATTTCATCGTGAACGACACAAATCAGTTGAGCGCCCGTGCAACTTAGAGGTGAAAAAATGAGAGCGAGAGCAAGTTTAGTAATGTCAGCACTCATCCCTTGAATTGGGTTATTTAGCATCTCATTAAGCAACGGTTTAGTATCTTTTGACCACAATCTCCTTCTGCCTAAGACTGTACGACTTTCTCGGATACCTCGGCTCCATGCGCTCCGAACTTTGGCGTGAAATTGTTTGATACCTGTATAGGATTCAAAAAACTTCTTGCGAAACTGTGAAGCTTGTTGCAGCGTTAAAGTGACTCCATGCTTCGATCGAGCCATATTCTTAAATTTCTTGGCTCCCATGCCATAAATTAAACCGAAGTTAATGATTTTACCGAGCTGTCTGTCTTCGCTAGTAATTTCAGATAAGGGTTTTGCCAGCACCAAAGAAGCGGTCAGAGAGTGCAAATCTTCGCCCTGAGAATAGGCTTTCACCATTCTGCGATCGCCCGAAACCTTCGCCATAATTCGCAGTTCGA
This sequence comes from Leptolyngbyaceae cyanobacterium CSU_1_3, assembly GCA_012034655.1. GTDB lineage: Bacteria > Cyanobacteriota > Cyanobacteriia > Leptolyngbyales > Leptolyngbyaceae > JAAUOZ01. The sequence continues at coordinate 11,981 of JAAUOZ010000169.1, forward strand.
TCTGGCTGTAATCGGCTTTTATCAGAACGCAACCGGGTGCAGCTTTAAAACACTGTCGGGTTTCCTTATCTCTGGGGATATTCGTTAAATTTGGCTCCCGACAACTAAACCGCCCTGACCTAGCACCAATCTGAAACCAGTTAGGATGAATGCGACCTGTAATCGGGTGAATGCGTTCGGGTAAACCCAAAGCACAAGTGTCAATGCGAGCCGATAAACTGCGGTATTCTAACAGTGCTTGAATAACGGGATACTCGCCTTGCAAAGGAATTAAATGTTGAGAGTTAGTGGAAGTAACAAGAATCCCTTGCTCTTGCAAAGCGGCTAAAACTTGCTGGGGAGAGCGAGGATTAATTGTATCTGTAAATTCCGGCAGCAGAGAGATTTGTTGGTGAGGGTTAGGTCGATGGAGTTGCGAATTAATTTGTTTTAAAAGGCAGTCGCGTTGGCGGCAGAGATTGATTCCCAAAACTCTCCACTCTTCTCTATCTAAAAGCATTCCGTTGAGTTCCATAGAAGCCACCGCAGGCAGACAAGCAAACTCTAGTAAAGCAGTTTTCCAAAGCTTAGAAGCTTTCAATTTTTGTTGCAGAGCAGCAGCCAGCGGCAGTAAAATTGCAGCATCAGTAGCAGCATATTGCAGTTGAGCGAGTGTTAAATTTCCCGACCAATCGCTAAGTTGCTGCGTTTTGTCGAGCTTTATTTTCAGCAAATTCTCAGTAACAGATTCTAGGGACAGATGGCGTTTTAGTCCAGCCGTCAGCACTCGGTAAGCCAAGTAGGTATCGAAAAAGGGTTTAGATGGTTCCAGTC
>JAAUOZ010000170.1 GCA_012034655.1 Leptolyngbyaceae cyanobacterium CSU_1_3
GCTTGTAGAATAGTTTTCATCGCTACCTCTGGGGTGCTTGACTTTGTATCTGCACCTTACAAACAGAGGTAGCTTTTTGTCTAGCAGCTTGAATTTTTCTCCCTAAAAACTGTCCGAACTATTGTTAGATTAATATTCTAAGAATAGTGTGTTGAGAGAAGCCGACTCTGAAGTTGCCTGTTTCACGATTGGGAGAGCCGTGCCTAGAGAGTGGATTGATCGATCGGGGCAAAGATTGGCAGCACTTTTTTCGAGTTCTGCAACCTGGCTGTTGAGAAATGCCAATCGCTTTTGAATTCGCTGCTGGCGCTGCTCGATCGTTTCTAACTCATATTGAAGACGCTTTTTTTCTACAGAAAGCTTGTACAAATTTAAGTACGCTGCCGCCTCGGTCTTTTGGCGAGGCATCGTGCTAACTTTAGGACGAATTTCTGTCTGGGAAGAATAGGGACGCATACAGAACACCTGTGAACCGGGTTAACTTAGAATCGACGCAAACGCATGGCAAAAATTTCGTAAAGATGCGGTTTACTCAAAGCCGTTCTGGCAGGTGTCCGGGAGACGAGCCGGATTTTGAGCTGGCACGGGCAAAGCGTCTTTGACAAACAGTTTTGTAATCTCAAGCTGGGCTAGAAAGAAGCATCGGAGTTGGCAAGGTTTGCCCAATTCAGATTGCATGGCAATTACAGTCTGATTGGTGATGAACTCCCCCGATGGCGCTTAGAATCTGAACAAGCTTAAGGGTGTTGCGTCATCCTGATTTGAGAATGCCCATGATTTTGCAGGGGGAACACATTGAGCTTTATTTCTTCTTTATAATTAAAAATACTTGAAACTTTATGAATCTTAATGAAATCGATCGTTCTAAAATTCGCTCTGTGATTGAGTCTCAGCTTCAAGCTTTCCAGCGCGACGACGCAAAGGGGGCGTTTGAATTTGCCAGTCTTGGCATTCAGGAAACGTTTGGCACACCCGAAAACTTCATAGAAATGGTGAGGGTGTCTTACCCGTCGGTCTATCGTCCCCGATCGGTGCTGTTTGAGGAGTTGACTCAGCTTCAGGGAATGCCTGCCCAACCTGTGTTGCTATTAGGTAAAACGGGAGTTCCGGTGCGAGCATTGTATGTGATGGAGCACCACGACCAGCAGTGGAAAATCAACGGCTGCTATTTAGTCCCGATCGAGAAAAGAAACCTTTGACGCTACATTCATAATCAGTCTTAAGGGCAAAATCAGGTTTATTCTCAACAGAATGTGCTTCAAAATTAATTGCTGGTGTTAGATTGGTACAAAAGTTCTATAAATTGAGTCGTCGTGATGCGATCGATTCAATTTCATCTCGAATTTTTGCAGCGACTCGTCTAAATTGTTTGCCATGCAATTGCCAATTTCAACGGGAACTCTTTTACACAATCGCTATCGAATTGTCGGCACTCTTGGCAACGAAGAGCAAGGCTGGCTCTATATTGCAGAAGATCAAAAGCGATTGAATGAACGCTGTGTTTTAGAAGAATTTATTCCAACTAAAGCGACAAATCTAGACCAATTGAGAGAGCAATTTCAGCAAGAAGTGGGCGTTCTTGCTCAGCTACAGCATCCTCAAATTTCGCATTTTCGAGTGGTGATTGTGGTCGATCGTCGCCTATTTTGGGTGCGAGAATACATTGAAGGAGTTAGCTATCGAGATTGGTTGAGCGATCGACTTTCTCGTGGGCTGGTGTTCTCAGAAGCTGAGGTTTTGTATCTGCTTGAGAAGCTTTTACCTGTGTTGGGCTATGTGCACGATCGGGGTATCGTTCATCAAAACATTTCGCTCGAAAGCATTATTTTTCGCCACGTCGATCAGTTGCCCGTTTTGATTCAGTTTGGGTTGCTCCAAGAAGTGGCGCTGCATCTGAAGTTAAAATCTCACAAACTGCCTGCCGATTGGGGCTTTGCACCTCTAGAACAACGATTGGGCGATCGCATTCAACCAGACAGCGATCTCTATGCCTTAGCTGGCGTTGCCGTTGTGCTGCTAACCGGACGCAAACCCCAAGAACTCTACGACCCCAAAACCCGGCACTGGTCGTGGCAACCTTGGGCGGCTGTGAGTTCGCCATTGGCTCAGGTGTTAGAAAGAATGTTGCTGCCCCACCCAAACCAGCGATTTGCCTCAGCAGACCGAGTAGTGCGCGCGATCGGCGATCGCGAAACCCTGGTCACTTCTATCTCTCGCTCAGCCATCAAGCCTGCAAAATCTCTCTCCAGTCCCCATAGGGCGATCGAACCTCCCATCTGGCGCGATTTTTCTTTTTTGGTGCTGGCAGTTTTGTTTGTGGGGCTGGCAGCCCTGAGCCTTTGGAGAATTGTCACTTTGGCCAAGGGTCAGCCTGGGTGGGTGGCTTCTGCGCCAAGTGCCCAGAGCAAACCTCTGAGCAAACCTCTGAGCAAACCTCTGAGCAATCCCCTGAAACCTGCTGCAACTCAACCTTCTAGCCAACCAGCTAAAAGCGAAGCAGTGATGCAAGAAGCCCTGCGCGATCGTCGCCGCAAGCTGGCTATTCCCTACGATCTGTTCACCGATTTGGTCGATGAACAGTTTCTGGTGCGATATCCTCAATTTGAGCATCGCCCCTTAGAAGCTGACCCCGCAGCCAGCAAGCTGCGAAATGAATGGCATACGATCGCCCACGATGTTTTAGATAAGCTAGAGCCTCTGAGCGCCCAAGCCAGAAGCGGGATGGGTCAATATAATCGGGCAAACTATACGATCTGGCTGGGTTTGGTGAGTTCGTGGGTGAGCAGTCGATCGCTGGCGGCGCTGGCAGATGCTCAGTTTCTCTATTGGTTTCCAGAACAGGAGGGTAAATCGCTGAACCCACGCAAGTTTGGTCAGGTTTGGTATGCGATCGCCCACGATCGAGCGAATGCGATTCGCAGCAGGTCTGCCCTAAAATTGTATCAGGCTCGACTAAAGATCAGGGAACGCTGAAAAGAGGGCAGGGTAAGGTTTATGTGGCTCGGTTATCTCAAGGTCAAAGGCTGCAATTGAATCTAAAAGCACCCGAAAACTCGACTCGTCTTTTCATCTTTCCACCTTCCGACACGGCCCCTGCTTTGCTAGAAGATTCACCAGAGAAGTTTTGGTCAGGAAGGATTGGGCGATCGGGTAACTATGAGATCACGATCGTTCCTCACAAGTCAGATGCCGTCAGCTACCAGCTTAGTTTGGCAATTGCTAAGAACGTGGACTAAATCATTCCGTCAACTGCAAGGTTGTCTTTCCCTCACCCCAGCCCTCTCCCAATCTGGGCTACGTATATACACAACTCCAAAATCTATGGACATAAGTCCTGAAGCCCTATGCTAGCAAAATTGATCCAGGCAAACTTCGCCAATTGATCGACCCATTAGAAACCATTGCAGGTATTCAGCAAGGTTTTGAAGAACTTAATGCGGGGCAAACTCGTCCAATTAGAGATTTTGTCCAAGAGATGCAGCAGAAGTATGACATTTCAGGTTGAGATTACCCCAGTTGCGGAAGCTCAGATCGAGCAAGCATATAGCTATACTGCGTCAGCCTATAGATTTTGGTTTAGAAGGGGTGTGGGGGCTGCGCCCCCAGCCAGGGTTCCACCCCTGCACCCCGTCCAAAATCTTTAATTTTATGCCCCTGACAAAGTATAGCAGTGATCTAGAAGCTGGGGATCTGGCTGCTATGCCGCCACTGGCTCCACGACTGTTTTTTCACGCTCCATCTCAACGGGCGCTCCTTCTTGCACCATCGAAGGCATCTTGCCTGCTTTTTGGATAAAGTTGCCGACCATTGCTAGCATTGCATTGACCTTGCGGGTACGCCACTCGTCGATCGCCCCCTGGGTGGCCACGCTGCCCATGTGACGTTCCATTGCTTCGCGCAGATAATTCGCGTGAACCGTCTCATCGTGAGCAATGCTGGTCATTCCTTTTTTAAGGTTGGCGCTGCGAGGCTCGTGGTCTGGCAAGGTGTTTGCCATGCGAAGAAAATCGTGGCTGGCATCCAGTTCTAGAATGTAGGTGCTGGCAAAGAAAACATTCCAGGGAATGTTAGCGGGTTTGAGATCCTCCTGGGAGTAGCCGTCGAAGTATGCCCCAAAGAAAGGGCTTTGTCGCCGCTCATCGGGGCGACCTTCGATCGTTTTCTGAGGCATTTTTTTGAAATCAATCACCTGCTTGTTCAATTGTTTCAGCGCGTGAGCAAAAATCTGACCATGCCGTCGCTCATCGGAGGCATGACGATCGAGCCGTTCGGCTAGCCATGAATTGCCCTCTGACTCAGCCCGATCGCGCAATGCTTCCAAAAAAGGAACCGATCCCGACTCTGCCAATTGAAACGCCGCCAAAACATCCGGTCGAGTCTGCAAATCGCGCAGACTCCGCGCCGCAATGTAAGCCGTCGCCCCCGATCCAACGATGTGTAAGACTTGCGTAAGGAAGTTCATAAATTCAAAGTACTAGGAGAAGGGAAGAGGGGTTGGCTTTGACCCGCCCGGTCAGGAATCTGGAAAGAAAAATCTAATCTATGCACTTAGACCATCATTTCTGGAATCACACTCAACCAACCCTATGCTCTGAAATCGTAACGCGCCTCCCCCAGGATGAGTACCCCCTTCCTCACAAAACCCTCATTCTTTTGATCATCCTGCTGTTTGATCATCCCTACTGGCGAAGCCCCGCCCTTCTTCCTCATCCTTCATCCTTTCTCCCTATTCCCCCTCAGGCGAATTCTATAAACTGAAGAGGCAAGACATGGAAACATCTGGGGGTTCTGGTGCGCCTGTTTACGACGGTTACAGCACTGCGCTGCTTTTTGGATCTCAGCCGAGGCAGACAACGTCGATCGGATGAGTTTAGCCCGATGTGCAGCAATCCCTATCTAACGATCGGGCTTGTGCCGACCATGGGGGCGCTGCATTTTGGTCACTTGAGCCTGATCCAACGGGCCAGGCGAGAAAACAAAGTTGTCGTCGTCACAGTCTTTGTCAACCCCCTGCAATTTGGGCCAGAGGAAGACTTCGATCGTTACCCTCGCACCCTGGAAGCCGATCGCCAACTCTGTGAGCAAGCGGGCGTAGATGCGATGTTTGCCCCCACTCCCCAAGAGCTTGGTATTTTTTCTCAGCAGCCAACTCAAGTGATGCCGCCCTCGTCGATGATGTCGATCATGTGCGGACTGTCTCGACCCGGACATTTTGACGGAGTGGCGACGATTGTAACAAAACTCTTAAATTTGGTTCAGCCCGATCGAGCTTACTTTGGTCAAAAAGATGCTCAGCAGGTGGCAATTATTCAGCGTTTGGTTGCAGATCTAAACTTGCCTGTGGAGATTGTGCCCTGCCCAATTGTCAGAGAATCAAGTGGTTTGGCGCTCAGTTCCCGGAATCGGTATCTCAATTCAGAAGAAAGAGATCAAGCGACCGCTCTGCATAAAGGGTTATCTCAAGCTGATCGAGCTTTTCGATCAGGAGAACGCTTGAGTGTTAATTTAATTCAGGCGGTTAAGACAGAACTGGAGAAAGTACCTACTATGAAGCCCGAATATGTTGAATTGGTCAACCCAACCACCCTGGATCGTCTGGAGAAAGTGGAAGAAACAGGACTGTTGGCGATCGCGGCTCGTCTCGGTTCTACCCGTTTAATTGACAATGTATTTCTGCGAGACCGTCAGCCGATCGTGGCGATCGATGGCCCCGCAGGCGCAGGAAAATCAACCGTCGTCAAGCGAGTTGCCCAAGAGTTAGGGTTGCTCTACCTCGACACCGGAGCCATGTATCGTGCGCTCACCTGGCTAGTCTTGAAGTCGGGGATCGCGATCGACGATGAGCCAGAAATCGCTGAGTTGGTGAGTCGCTGCTTGATTGAGTTTGACAACACCGGGCGATCCAGCAGTGCTCTTCAGCAATCTGCCACTCCGCGGATTTTGATGAATGGTCAGGATGTGACAGAAGCCATTCGATCCCTGGAGGTGACGGCTCAGGTGTCAGCGATCGCCGCACAAGCTACGGTTCGCAAAGTGTTAGTCAGGCAGCAACAGCAGTTTGGGCAGCGAGGCGGCATTGTCGTCGAAGGTCGCGATATTGGCACAAACGTTTTTCCAGATGCAGAACTCAAGATTTTTTTGACGGCTTCTGTGCAAGAACGGGCAAGACGGAGACAGCAGGATCTAAAAAATCAGGGCAAAGGTGAGGTTAGCCTTCAAGAGCTAGAAAAATTGATCTCTGAGCGCGATCGTAAAGACAGCACTCGCACCCTTTCGCCTCTCAAGAAGGCAGACGACGCGATCGAATTGCAAACCGATCATCTGACGATCGAGGAGGTCGTCCATGCGATCGTTCGCCTCTACCAAGAGCGCGTCTAAATCACCAACCCCCAGCTAAAACTTTTGAGCAGAAAAAACTAGCCAGGAAAAATTAGATCCTGAGGCGCTACAAAGACTTCCTGATAGTTGAAAGCGAGAGACTGAGGGTGACGAATAATCGAAAACCCAAAGTTTGTCGTTACTTCTGTGGTAAAAGTCGCGATCGCTAACTCGATCAATTTCTTATCTGAAATCCCTGGCTTCTGCACAAAATAATCTCGTCGAGCAAAGAACAACTTTTCATCTTTAGGAACGATGATTTGGTTAACCCGATGGGCGTGTTGAATAGGCTTAATATAGGTAGTCAGAAACTCTTCTTGATTTCGTTGCAATCGATAGAGCTTCTCATGCTGAAGCCAACTCATGTTGAATAGCATTTTGATTAGCTCAAATCCCAAAATATAGTTGAAAATATTGTTGCGCTCTTCGGTGCTGGCGACAATTCGCAGGGCAGATTCTAGAAATAGGTCAGTCTGGCAGCGGGCATCTTGAACCGAGTGAACATAGAACTGGCGAATATAATTTCTAACTAAGGGTTCAGAAAGATCAGTTTGAATGTGAAATTTTTGTAGATTATCTTTGACTTTTTGCTGGATTTCTCGATTTTCAACAAGCTTGGCAATTAAGCCATTTGCTGTATATTCATCCAAAAATTCTGCCTGAATATCGGCAGTGGCAGCACATAACAAATGGCAAAGCGAAAGCACATATCGGCGCTGGCTCCAGGGAAGGCTTTCGGCCCATTTTTTAGCTTCTGAAGGCAGCTTATTGAGAATAGTTTCGATACTGATTTGTTGAAGAAACTGTTCTGTGACAGGAGCCACGATCGACCCCGATTTCTGAATGGGTTTGTTCATTAGGGTAAATCAGTTTTGCATAGACTAGCAATGATTTCAGAGCGTCATGAAATAGCCAAAGCTGAGATGCGCTCTAGTATGCCCGACTGCTTTGATTTTCAACTTTGACTTTCAACGGAGGGTGATAGAGTTTTGGGTTGGCGATTTTAACGTGAATTCGATGCCGTAAAACTGCCCGAACTGACGTGATTTTAGAGTCTAGAGACTCTGGCAGAAATACGCCTACCCTTCAGCTAGAGGCATGGCGATGCTGTAGAGGGGCAAAAGCACTCCATAACGAAGCAAAAATCCCCCAGCAAATTCACGTTAAATTGAGATGGGTTATCAGGCAAATCTAATTACTGAGTGTTAATTATAACAACTCATACTGAATTAATCTTCACGCCAAGGTGCACCCATCCGGATGATCGCCCTCCCTTCTGTCTCAATCTGCAAGTTCAAGCCTTTAATTCTATGGATGGCGATCGCTGGAATTTTGAACCGGATTCCACCGCAGCGGATTTTGAGGATTCCAGATACCCAGCCCCAAAATTCTGGCTCGATCTTGAGCACGGCTGAGACGACGATCGTACTTTGCTGAGAACTTCGGAACTATCAGCGCATTGCCCTGTGCAATCAGCGCTTCGTTCAATAAAATTCCATCGACCCAGGCATAGACCGATCGCGATCCTAGATCGTTTCGCTCAGCCCCATCGGTTTCTATCAGCACTGGTCTCTGGGTTAATCGGCTGAGTTGAGATTTTGCCGCTTCTCCCCAAGGCTGGCTTGTTGGGATGGCGACCCCTGCCAGCGTGAGCAATTCTGTGATCTCTGGATAACCCTCCACCCCAGCGATCGCTAACTCTTGCTGGGCAGTAATGGCTGCAACCGTGACAGGCAGACCCCTAGGAACCTCCACACGCTGGCAGCCCAACAGCAAAAAAAGCAAGCATCCAACGCCCAGCCATGGGCAAAATTTTCGACCGATCGCTTGCATAAAATTTCTCACTCTTCCCAATTTACTCTTCGTCTAGCGGCAGCCCGATTTTGACCCTACCCCGACCAAAGTGACGACCAAACTGTAACTCGTACACTTCGTCTTCATCCTGGGTTTCAACTTCGAGATCCGATCGGGCATAGCTGACGCAGAGCAAAGCATAGCCTTTGCGTTGCAAATCTAACGACAGCCCGATCGCTTCTGGCTGATAGAGTTCCCCAGATAAGACGCGCACGGCACAGGTGGTGCAGGCTCCATTGCGGCACGAGAAAGGAAGCTCAACCCCCTGATTTTCGGCGCTGTGCAAGATGTAGCGATCGTCCGGCACGCTAAAGCTGTGGTAAGTGTCTTTTTGGCGATTGTAAACGCGAATCGTGTGATAGGGCATAGTCGCAAAAATTTGAGCGCTCTCTTTTCAGTATGGGACACTTCTGCTAAGATTATAAGTCTGTGATTGTGAATGCAGCACAGACCCCATGGAGAGATGGCCGAGTGGTTGAAGGCGCAGCACTGGAAATGCTGTTTAGGGGTAACTTTAACGAGGGTTCGAATCCCTCTCTCTCCGTTCTAAAACTCAAGCCTTGCAAGCTTTCAAGAGACTTCTGAAGTTTATTTTGGGAGTTTTTTTTGATCGCTCTGTTAGGTGATTTTGGAGGCTTTTAGACACCTTTTGACTAGGGTCTGACTATACCGTCGTTGCTGTCATGGCAAAATCTCGAAAACTGGAACAACTCCTTGCCTAACTCAAACCTGTGCGGCACGATCGCACACACCAGAATCAACGCGCTGCAAAGCAGATAATGCAAGGGTCGCACTGTGCGAAATGCTTGCCTCGAAGCACTCGATCGCATTCTTACTCGCATTAATATCGAGAAGGTGCGATTCCTGATGCAAAAGAAGCGATCTCCGCTCTCAGCATTTATCATCAAGACCCAGACCTCTGGCGAAGAGTTTGCGAAACCACAAGCCAACCAACGAGAAGAACCCAGTTTAATGGCGGTGCTGAGAGCCTTCTAACTTCGCCTGCCGCTTCTCAAAATATTGCTGATGATCCTCTGTTGCCAACCAGTAGGCAGAGGCAGGTTGAATTTCGGTCACGATCGCTCTGTCATAGCAACCAGAACAATCCAAAGCGGTTTTAGATTGCTGTGCGATCGTCGCTTGCTCCAGTGTGTGATAGAAAATCACAGAACGATATTGCTCCCCGCGATCTGCACCTTGGCGATTCAAACTGGTGGGATCATGCATCGTCCAGAACACATCCAGCAATGTCTCGTAACTCACTTGCTGCGGATCGTAGAGAACTTGGCAGACCTCCGCGTGTCCTGTAATTCGAGAAAGAACATCGAGATAGCAAGGATTCTCGAAGTGTCCGCCCATGTAGCCGACCGACGTAGAAATCACTCCAGAAACGTTGCGAAACGCCGCCTCTGTGCTCCAGAAACATCCTGCCCCAAACGTTGCGGTTTCCATCCTGCTGCTCATCTGCTCAAAAATTCTACAATACCCAGTGTATCTGACCTGCGAAACCCTGCTGCCATAACATCTCAAGCTGGATGCAATCGATATTTTCTTTGCGGAGTATCTTTCTCCCCCGACCCTGCCGACGAGATCAAAGCTACGATGCTTGCACCGCGCTTCGCCTTCGAGGAGCTTTACAAGTGGAAAGCACAAGGGTTAATTCGCTTTATAGAGCATTAACAACTGGGCTGGCAATCTCTCAAACTCGAAAGAAACCTTGCGATCGTCGAACAGAATATTTACGATTTACAACCCATTGAGCAAATTTTGAGCAAATTTCAGCACTTCCTACGACAATGATCAAAATAGGTCAATCCTCACCTGATTTTCCATTCCTCTTGTCATGGCTAAATCCAAGCGATCTGAAGATGTCCCCAAGGTAATGGAAGCGAAGTTCAACAGCATTGTCGAACTCACCGATAGCTTTGCGCGGCAACATCTCAACGAAGAATATGCTCAACTGATTCGGCAAGCCACGGCTGCCCTCTGCCGGAAGCGGCCTTCTCCACTCGACAAGGGACAGGCAAAAACATGGGCTTGCGGCATTACTCATGCGATCGGAATGGTCAATTTTCTGTTTGATAGCTCTCAGACTCCTCATATGGGTGCAAGTGAACTTTATCGATGGTTTGGCGTTGCTGACAGTACCGGGCAAGGCAAATCGAAGCTGGTGCGAGATACCCTGAAGATGCGACAATTTGACCCTGATTGGTGTTTGCCCAGTCGGATAGAGGATAATCCCTTGATTTGGATGCTGATGGTAAATGGCTTGATCATGGATATCCGCAACGCGCCGTTGGGGGCACAGGTGGAAGCCTATCGGAAAGGGCTGATTCCCTATATTCCGGGACATAAGGAGAATAGTGACGAGATCGCAAACGCTATCGAAGGCATAACCTTCCAGGCTCCTCCTTCTCCACGCAAAACTCGTAACGCTCAAGCCACAAAGCGGAAGACCGCAAATCAACCGCCTTCTCCAGAGGCTCTTCAAGCTTTGTATGTTCTGGAAGTCGCGTTGCTTAATGGTCCGATCGCTGAGGAGTTTGTCAAGAGGAATCCTCAAGTTATCCGAACGATCGAGATTCGGGGCGATCAAACGCTGGCAGATTTGCATGAGATTATTTTCAACGCATTCGATCGCGAAGAAGAACACATGTATGAATTCCAATTGAGAGGCAACGGACCTAATGATCCTGATGCCGATCGCTACGGGTTAGCTATGACCTTAGACGATGATTTTGGCAGTTCGATCGCTGGCGATGTTGCCAAGACAGCAATTGGGTCGTTAAATCTAGCTGTTGAGGAACCGTTTGGCTATTGGTTTGATTTTGGAGATGATTGGTGGCATCAAGTAAGCGTTGTGGCGATTACGGAACCGCAACCCAAGGTCAACTATCCCCGAATTACGCAACGAATTGGGGCAAGTCCCCCACAGTATGCTGAACTTTAGCCATTTGCACAGTAGCCGCTTTTACCCCAAATTATCACTCAGCATTGTGAGTGAAATTTTGATACACCAAGGTCGAAAGCCCCCAAGAGGGAGGATGGAAGCAGAGACGCTATAGTCTGGCTGGGTAATGTTCTATACTACGTCAGCCTATAGATTTTGGTTTAGAAGGGGTGTGGGGGCTGCGCCCCCAGCCAGGGGTGGAACCCCTGCACCCCGTCCAAAATCTTTAATTTTATGCCCTGACAAAGTATAGTTGTGTGGATAGGTGGGAGAATGAAAACGCTGTGATAGAGGTCTGAGTCTAGAGATGGTGCTAGAACCGATTCAGTGTGATATCCACACATCTAGAACACTATCCATTAAATCATCGGCTTGCAGGGTTTCTACAGCATAGGTGTGACCTTGAAGACCCACAAATTCAACCTCAAAGACTTCCGGCTCGTAGACTTCTACGATCGTTCCAACTTGACCTTTGCAGAGGTTTTGTTCAGGCAGATCTTTGATTAACGCAACCACGTCTAAGAGTTTCATGAGGGTTACTTCTATTTCTGTGAATTGATCAAAAAAGTGTAAGAATCCCAATTGATGGGTCTTGATCTAGTTGTTGAATCTGGTCTGATGCTGACCGTAAAATCTGCTCAATTGCTTGAGTTGAACAATTGCCTCGCCGAATCCAGATCACTTTTGGAGGAAACCCTTGAAGTAAGCTGAGATCGTTGTAGTCTGAATCTCTGGTAACAATCGTAAACTCATTTTGCTTGGCATAATCCCAGATCTGCCGATCATCAGTCTGATCCATCCCTAACAGAAAGACATGTTGAGAATCGGGATACAAATCAGCAAAGAGATTGACAAGACAGGCGACAGGTTGTGATCAAACAAGAGTTTCATGCCACGATCGTCAGGGTTTTCTGTTCGCGATCGGCGGCGTAGGACAGGCAAGCCAAAATATCATCGCGGGTCAGATAAGGAAAGTCAGACAGGATTTCCTCGGTGGTCATCCCGGAAGCAAGGTAAGACAGAACATCATAGACGGTAATACGCATCCCTCGGATGCAGGGTTTGCCGCTGCGTTTGCCAGGTTCGAGGGTGATGATGTCTTGGTAGTTCATATTGTCTACTAGAATCACGATTTCCTTGATTTTAGCAATCCAATTGGTTTCTTCCTCAAGATCTTGACTCATTCTCGACGGGCGATCGCGCTGGCAATTGGATGATTTTTGCGTTGCCTTCGGCTTACGCGGAGCGGGTTCGGGAATGACTGCGATCGCTTGTTGAAGTGAAAGATTTGGATTCTGGAGGTCTGACATCGTGAATTTAATGTGGGATGTTCAAATAGTAGACCTGTTGGAAAATAACGGGATATTCGCGCTGCCCTCCAACCCAAACGCCCTTAATCTACCTCGTAGTCACTTCTGCTGGAAGCCTTGCCCTGATTGTCACTCCAGATGGCATTGCTAACCTATGGCTCGATGACCTGACTGAAACTATACTGCGTCAGCCTATAGATTTTGGTTTAGAAGGGGTGTGGGGGCTGCGCCCCAGCCAGGGGTTCCACCCCTGCACCCCGTCAAAAATCTTTAATTTTATGCCCTGACAA
>JAAUOZ010000171.1 GCA_012034655.1 Leptolyngbyaceae cyanobacterium CSU_1_3
TAAAACCCGCATCCTACCGTTGGCATTTGTCCAAGATCGAAGACTGAAATTCGCATTCTATCGTGGTCAATTTAAAACTGTCCGAACTGTTGGCTTAAGAGAGATGTACAATTCTCACCTAGTGAATTTTTCTATGTAAACTTTTGCTCCATAGATTACGGCAGAAGTCTACAGATCTCCAACACTACGGCACAAGGTAAGTAAAGTAACTGAGGAGGGGTAAGTAAGGTAACTATAGAGAAGAGGGTGCGACAAGGTGAGGGCGGGTAAAGCTTTTTAATGAAAGATACGTTGAAAGAATTGTGACAACATTCGATAGACAACCCGTTGGTCAAGCCTTAAAGTCCTATTTGCTATATTCTGAGCCTTGCTCTGACCCCTCTCATCGCCCCCCTGAGAAGACCATTTCGCTAAAGATTTAAGGAGCATTTCATGGCTGAGACGGCACAAGAAATCTTAAAGATGATTGAGGATCAGAATATTGAACTGATCGACCTCAAGTTTGTTGATCTTTATGGAATTTGGCAACACTGTACGTTCCACAAGAGTTTGATTGACGAAGAATCTTTCGTCAACTCTGGGGGGGTTGCGTTCGATGGTTCCAGCATCCGGGGCTGGAAGGCTATCAATAGTTCAGACATGGCCATGGTTCCTGACCCCACCACCGCTTGGATGGACCCATTCATGGAAGTGCCAACGCTGAGTATGGTTTGCACGATCGTTGATCCGCGCACGGGCAACATGTATGAGCGTGATCCTCGCTCGATCGCCCAAAAAGCAGTCGATTATCTCATTGCAAGCGGCATTGGCGACAAGGTGTACTGCGGTCCCGAACCCGAATTCTTCATCTTCGACGATGTGCGCTACGGGCAAGAAGGGCACACAGGCTACTATGCGATCGACTCTGCCGAAGGCCCCTGGAACACAGGAACCTCTGAAGCAGGAGGCAACCTGGCCTACAAGATTGGCAAAAAGCGTGGATATTTCCCCGTTGCGCCCTCTGACATGCTGCAAGACATTCGTACTGAAATGCTGCTGACGATGGCCAAGTGTGGTGTGCCGATCGAGAAGCATCACCACGAAGTTGCGGCGGGTGGTCAGTGTGAGTTGGGGATTCGCTTCTCGGATCTGGTGCACGCGGCTGACTATGTGCAGACCTACAAATACGTCGTCAAAAACGTGGCGCGTCGCTATGGCAAGACGGCAACCTTCATGCCCAAGCCGATTCACGATGACAACGGCTCTGGAATGCACAGCCACATGTCGATCTGGAAGGATGGGCAACCCCTATTTGCAGGAGACAAATATGCCGGGTTGAGCCAAACCGCTCTATATTTTATCGGTGGTTTGATTCGCCATGCTCCGTCGCTGCTAGCCTTTACCAACCCCACAGTCAACTCCTACAAGCGTCTGGTTCCAGGCTTTGAAGCTCCGGTGAACCTGGCCTACTCGGCGGGGAATCGATCGGCCTCGATCCGCATCCCCCTCTCTGGAAGCAACCCCAAAGCCAAGCGTTTAGAGTTCCGCTGCCCTGACGCATCAAGCAACCCTTACCTCACCTTTTCCGCTATGCTTTGCGCGGGCTTGGACGGGATTAAGAATCAGATTGATCCAGGCGAACCCTTGGATGTAGACATCTACGAACTGAGCAGAGAAGAGTTGGCAAAAGTGCCCAAAGCGCCTGCAAGCCTGGGTGAAGCATTGACCAATCTAGAGCGAGATCACGAGTTTTTGACGGCTGGCGGTGTCTTCCCCGAAGATTTCATCTACAACTGGGTATCAATGAAAATGGAAGGCGAAGTGAAGCCCATCAGCAAACTGCCAACTCCCTATGAGTTTGAATTGTATTACGACTGCTAAAAGATCGGCCCTAGACGAGGCTGAGCTTTAGGACCACTAACCCAGCTAGACCAAACCTTGGCTGCAACAATCCCTCGATGAATCGGTTCATTGAGGGATTTGCTTTGGGAAACAGTAATTCGGGAAACAGTAATTCGCAGCGTAAGTCTTCCTACTGCCTGGCGGAGGGATCGGCAAGGCCACGCTCCTACCGAAGAATCGTTAAATTGTAAACTTTTGCAAATTTCTTTCGATTTAACTCCAATTCTGTTAAATTGGATACAGAAATGAATCGTTCATCTTCTCTAAAAGAGCAATATTTCATCCTTTAGAGAGACGGAAGTAGGGAAACCTCCCGAAGGAACGCGCCTCCTGTTTATTCCAATTTCTCAAGAGGTAAGCGCCATGAAACAGTTCAACAAAGTAAACAAGTCTCAAACCGTAGACGTGAGTGACGATACCGTTGCATTTATGCTTTCCAATGGCTTTACAACCGATGGCAATTGGTACAAGTGGTATCAGAGCCGCCACCAGCAAGCCAAGCAAACCCCCGATAAGGCTTAGGAGATTTCTAGCAAAGGTCGGAAGGTCATCTCTATTTTAGAAATCGCCTTAATTAAGTGACTTCTGACTCCTTATCTCCGACTCAGAAGTTGAAAATTCTAGGATATTGAATGACGATCGTACCGCCTGGTGCGATCGTCATTTTGTGTAAGCAAATTGTGTGAGCAAATTGTGTAAGCAAATTTTTGGTTGCTCGCCAACTCGGAGGAGTTTAGTTGCTTTTGAAGTTCCTCGCTCTTTGGCAGAGAAGGATGGTTTCATTGTGGTGAGAGACTTTCCCCCAACCCACATCGGGCGAGAGAGGAGCCTGCAACTCCCGTAATTCAGCAACTCCCGTAATTCTCGTTTCTTGAGTCTTCGTTGGTGGGCAGATGGGGGATCTGTTGGGTGCTGTGCATGATGTCGATCGAATCGGTGACAAAGCCAAAACACTGCTTGACATTATATAAAGTTGCTTGCCAGCAAAAATCGGGAGAGGTGGTCGCCGTGCAGTCTTTGACTAGGATGCAGTCGTAGCCTAAAAAGTTTGCGTCTTGCAAGGTTGTCATCACACATTGGTCAGCGTTTACTCCGGCAAATAGCAGCGTAGTCTTGCCCAGATTTCGCAAAATGCTGTCTAGCGGCGTGTCCCAAAAACCGCTCATGCGATATTTATCTACTTGTACGTCTTCGGGCTGTGGCTGCAATTCGTCTACCACGGCTGCCGCCCAGCTATCTTTGATCAACACCGGAGCCTGATTTTTGGGTAACGGATCGCCCAATCCTATACCCGTCCCGCTTGGGTTGTAGACGTGATGAGTGGCCGCGCTGATGTTGAGCAAATCGGGACGGTTGGCCCAATTGACCCAAATTACTGGAACCTGAAAACTTCGCAGCAGGGGCAGAAAATTTTGTAACGGGACGATCGGCATTCTGGCGGGGGCTACATCCACCCCAATATGAGAGAGCCAGCCATCTGGGTGACAAAAATCATTCTGCATATCAACCACCACGATCGCAACTTTTGCCAGATCGAGCCGCAGCTTCTTGGTTTCGGTCGCGAGACGATCGACTGAGGGCGCAATGGCGGACGGGTCAAATCGGCGGTTGTTTCGTCAACTAGCCAGGCATTAGGCGGGATGCCCAGCAAATGCAAAGGTGAAGTCATATTCAGTAAGGGTAGTTGGGACAAGCCGCGATCCCCAAGGGGAACTCTCTCCTACGATCGCTCTTCATTGATTACTATAAATCTCGATCAAAAGCTGTTTAAGTAATTACGAATGACGGGTATCAATGAGCGTTTCCAGGAAAAGTTTAATTGCTTTGATCTCAGCTTCTACAGCAGTCTTGAATGGTTTGTGAGAATGAAAGGCTGTGTGAGAAAGGATTCCGTAGAAATCTTTGTTCAGAACCCAAAATCAGATCGCTATATTATCTGAGATTTGAAAAAAACGGGTGCGATCGCTAAATTCAGTGCTCAACAAAGTCAATTTCGACTATAAATATTTCACCCCATTTTAGTGTCGTATGCGTTTTCCTACCGTTGCAGTCTGTACGATCGCCGCTCTTTCTACCTGGGATGCACAAGCCGCGATCGTCGCTGCTGAAGTTCCCAGTTCTTCGCCCCCTGCGGATGTGATGGTCTCCACTGCAACGGAACTTTCTGTTCCTGTGGCGATCGCCTCCCCAGAAAGCGTGGTTTCTCAAGAGTTCTCAAATTCTTCAGCATTGCCCCCTCCAACGTTGACCAGCCAGGCGGCAGAAGTCACGGTAGAAGTAGACGAGAAAGGCGATCGTTCCGCTCAGGAGGGGCAAACTCGCACCGCTCAGTATTATCAAGACTATCAAGCGCCCGTCACCGAAATGGCTCCGCCGACCTTACCTGCGGCAGCCCCGCCTGCTTCACCCCCGATCGATCAGCCAGAATGGGTCGTGCCTCAAAATGCCCCCACTGTCACAGTCCAAGCTCCCAAAACTCCTCCGCCTAATTCACCTCCTCCCCTCTCCTCAGATTTGGTCGTCACCGCTACAGACGTGCAGATTGTAGGGGCAAATGCCGAGCTAGAGCAGGTGATTCGGGGTCAGATTCGCACGCAGCCCGGCAGAGACACGAGCAACACCCAGCTTCAACGCGATGTAGCCACCCTTCTCGATACGGGGTTGTTTGCGAGTGCCAACGTCAATAGCCGCATCAATTCCAATGGGTTAAGCGTCACGTTTCAGGTGTCGCCGATCGTGGTGCGGTCGCTCAATCTGGTAGGCGCGCAAGCTCTCTCCCCTAGCCTGGCCAACGAATTTCTCAAGCCGCAACTGGGGGCGATCGTTAGCCCGATCGCCTTAAATGAAAGCGCCAAACGCATCAACGAGTGGTATGCCAAAAATGGTTTCAACCTGGCGCGGGTGGTGGCGGTGTCTCCGAGTCGAGATGGGACGGTGACGATCGAAGTTGCAGAGGGCAAAATTGGTGCGATCAGCGTGCAATTTACCGACGAACAGGGCAAAACGGTCAACGAGAAAGGGGAGCCGATTCGCGGTAGAACTCAGGAGAGTTTTATCAAGCAGCAGGTGCAAACTCGACCGGGGCAAGTGTTTCAAGAAAGTGTTGCCCAGCAAGACCTACAAAAATTGGTGCAAACTGGCTTGTTTAGCAATGCGCGAGTCGATCTGAAAGGCGATGCCCGAAAAGTGGATGTAATCTATGTGCTGACCGAGGCTCGCAGTCGGGCTGCCAATCTCAGCGGTGGCTACAACGATGACTTGGGGGTCTATGGCAGTGTCAACTACAGCGATCGCAACATCGGAGGCGTGGGGCAGCGCATCAGTGGCAATGTCTTGGTCGGCACAAAAGATGTTCAGTTTGATGGGCGATTCATCAGCCCCTATCGTGCTTCTGAGCCAGATAAATTGGGTTACAGCGCCAACTTTTCTCGACGACGGGGCATTTCTCGCGTGTTCGACGACGATGAAAGCGAATTGGTCAATGGCGATCGAGTTAGAGAAGGTCGATTTGGCGGCGGTGCTGAGGTAAATCGTCCCCTGGGAAACAATTGGAATGGGTCACTCGGTCTGAACTATACCCGCGTTAGCCTCCGGGATGAAGATGGCAACTTGGCAAAGCGCGATCGAGATGGCAGCCCGCTTTCCTTTAGCGGCAGAGGCATCGACGACCTGGTGACGATCGGCTTCAATGCCACCCGCGATCTGCGCGACAATTCGATCAATCCTACCCAGGGGTCATTGCTGACGCTGAGTACTGAGCAGTCGATTCCGATCGGGTTGGGCAATATTTTCTCCAACCGACTTCAGGCTAACTATACAGAGTATGTGCCTGTAAACTTTTTGAACTCGATTCAGACCAAAAAACAGCCCGAAGTTCTGGCGTTCAATTTACAAGCAGGAACGACGATCGGCGATTTGCCTCCCTACAATGCTTTCACCCTGGGCGGCCCTAATTCGGTGCGGGGCTACGGCGGCAGCGAAGTTGGCATCGGTCGCAGCTATGTGCTTGCTTCGGCGGAATATCGCTTTCCCGTGGTTGGTATCTTAGGTGGGGCGTTGTTTGCTGATTTTGCTTCTGATCTGGGTTCTGCCAAAGGAGTGTTGGGGGAGCCGGGGGTCGATCGCAACCGTCCTGGAGCCGGGTTTGGTGTGGGGGCGGGTCTTCGACTCAATTCTCCCTTGGGCATCATTCGGGCAGATTTTGGGGTAAACGATCAGGGTGCAACTCGTTTGCAGTTTGGAGTCGGACAAAAATTCTAAAAGTCATTTCTTTTGCTATACTAGTCAAGGCTTAAGTTAAATGCGGCTGACAAGCCAATTGAGGCTTTAGCTCTGGTTGCTAAACCAGCCTATGCGGATGTGGCGGAATTGGTATACGCGCACGCTTGAGGTGCGTGTGGCTTTGCCTTGCGAGTTCGAGTCTCGCCATCCGCATTAAGAAAAGAGAGTTCGATCGAATAACGATCGAACTCTCTTTTTTTTAATCTTTTCTCGGCATTGCTAGAGAAACGTCAGTTCGACAACTGGACTTTTGCCCTCGGTTGACTGGCAAAACTCAGAAGACCCTCACCTTTGTTAGAAATCGCCTTAGTTCTCGTCGATCGCGGCGATGCAGTCTACTTCGACTAAGACATTTTTGGGCAAGCGCGACACTTCTACGCAGGCGCGAGCAGGAGCCGTTGCTTCGTCAAAATATTGAGCGTAGACCGCATTCATCGCTGCAAAATCGTTCATGTCCGCCAAAAAAACCGTCGTCTTGACCACGTTTTGCAGGGTAGCTCCGGCGGCCTCCAAGATAGCTTTGAGGCTGGACATGGCCCGTTCTGTTTGGGCAGCCACATCGCCCTCGCCGACGATCGTTCCCGTTTCTGGGTCGAGGGCAATTTGTCCGGCGACGAAGACGAGTTCACCTTTGGCAGCGATCGCCTGATTGTAGGGGCCAACGGGTGCGGGCGCAGCATTGGTGCGAATAATTCGATTCATAGAAAATTATTTTTGGGCAGGGGTAGCAGGAACCAGTTCGGTGTTGACCTCGTTCACCTGACGGCGCTTGAGCGGAACGGACTGCGATCGTGGCAACAGATCAAACACGGTGCGAAACACATCATCTACTTGCTCGAAGGCGATCGACCCTTTTTCGTTGAACCGCATCTTGCCCGACTGGTCAAACACAACAGTCTGCGGCACAAATCCCTGGTAATAGTATCCTGCTTCGGTCGGCTCAAACTGAGATTTGACGGGCAACGAATCGACCCGAATGGCTAAAATATCCGTCACTCGCCCATAGAAAGCCTGAAGCTGCGAAACCACCGTCGAGTATTGTTTACAGTCACTACTATCGTCGGTGTAGAGCACGAGCAACGTCGCTTTTTCTTGCTTCAGAGAATCTGCCAACGTCAATTTTGGGGGCACGAGAGAGCCATTTCCGGCGTAGAGGGCAAAAATATCGCCATCGTAGCGATCGTCCGTTAGCCCAGCCTGAGCCGGAAGCGGTGCAAGCATCAGACAAGCTACCACAGCAGACAAAAGCAGCGTCCAAAAACGGGAAAAATTGAATCTCAACAACATAAAGTCAACAACATCAAGTCAACAACATCAAGTCAACAACATCAAGTCAACAACATCAAGTTAGAAAGCAAGGGCAAGGTTCTGCTATTCCCATTGTGTGACCTAACGGCAACCAAGTGATTTGTATTTCGCAATTCATCCCTCCTCCATCAGCTTTCTGGTTTGCGGATTGTGAACGAAATCGGGCGACGGGGTAGAGACACTTGGGGCTTAACCGCAGGTGGAATCGTTTGAGGGGGCGGCTCGTTGGCATTTAAAGCCTGATCTAACACATTGAAGGGAAAGCCTGCCCGACGATCGTAGTTAGAGCGATCGCAAGAAATGCCCCGCCTAAAATAAACACTGGCAGCGGCAGCGACAGATGTTTCATCCACTGAAACAGTTCTGACAAGCCAAATAAAAGAAAAAAGCAGGCAAACCAAACGCGCATTGATTGACTCCGAAGCATCTTTAATAAGGCAGGATAGACTATTTTGAAGCATTTGCCACCCTAAATTCAGTACATATATTCTTGTGAATGATTTCTATAAATATAGTACTTTTGTATTAAAATATCTTTGACTCGATCGCACTTCCCAAAGCCAACTACAATTCATCCTGCCCTGAATCTAAACTCTCTAAATTTAGATCCTCATCCACCATTTTAGAATTTGTGAGCTAATCGCAATGGACTCGGTAGACCAAGCTACGCCAAAACTGAAGCAGCGATCGCAAGAATTGACCAAAATTCTGCAAAAGGCAAGTTACGACTACTATGTTTTGGATGCGCCAACGATCGAAGACGCTGTATACGATCGGCTCTACCACGAACTGCAAGATCTCGAAACCCGCTACCCCGAACTGATTTCACCCGACAGCCCGACGCAGCGCGTGGGCGAACGGCCCGCCAGTCAGTTCACCTCCGTCAAGCACAACATCCCCCTTTACAGCCTAGAAAACGCCTTTGGCAACGACGATCTGAGCCTCTGGGAGCAACGCTGGCAAAGGGTCGCTCCGGATGTCACTGGCTTTGAGTATGTCTGCGAATTGAAGATCGACGGCAACGCAATCGCCCTGACCTACGAGCAAGGGGTGTTGGTCAGAGGGGCAACCAGAGGTGACGGGCTTTCTGGAGAAGAAATCACCCAAAACTTGAAAGCGATTCGATCGATTCCCCTAAGATTGAACCTCGAAGATCCGCCTCCGATCGTAGAAGTCAGAGGGGAAGCCTTTCTTCCGCTTGACTCCTTCGAGCAAATCAACCGAGAACGCGAGCAAGCTGGCGAAGCGCTGTTTGCCAACCCCCGCAACGCCGCCGCCGGAACCCTCCGACAACTCGACTCTCGCATCGTCGCCCAACGCAAGCTAGACTTTTTTGCCTATACGCTGCATCTGGCGACACCCATTTCCTCGCCCCTCTCTTCTCAATGGCAAGCCCTAGAATTTCTGCAATCGATCGGCTTTCGCGTCAACCCTGAGCGTCAGCTTTGCGCCACGATCGCGGATGTAAAAACCTATTGCGACCACTGGGCGATCGCGCGCACAAATTTGAGATATCTCACCGATGGCGTGGTGGTTAAGCTCAATTCCTTTGGGCTGCAAGATCAGTTGGGGTTCACCCAGAAATTTCCCCGATGGGCGATCGCCCTCAAATATCCCGCCGAAGAAGCCCCTACGATCGTCGAAAACATCAGCGTCAACGTCGGCAGAACCGGAGCCATTACCCCTGTTGCCGAACTGCGACCCGTCCAGCTTGCAGGCACGACGGTCTCGCGGGCCACCCTGCACAACGCCGATCGCATCGCAGAGTTGGATATTCGGATTGGCGACACGGCGATCGTTCGCAAAGCGGGAGAAATCATTCCCGAAGTCGTGCGCGTCTTGCCCGACCTGCGCCCCAACGATGCTCCGCCGTTTCAAATGCCGACCCACTGCCCCGTTTGTCGTGAGCCAGTCTTTAAACCCGAAGACGAAGCCGTAACGCGCTGCATCAATATTTCCTGTCCGGCGATTTTGCGGGGCGCATTGACCCACTGGGCCAGTCGCGGCGTTCTGGATATCGACAGCGTGGGCGAAAAACTGGTGCTGCAACTGGTCGATCAAGGATTGGTGCATTCGGTGGCTGACCTCTACGATCTGACCGTCGAACCCCTGCTGAAACTAGAGCGCATGGGCAAAAAATCTGCCGAGAAAATTGTCAACGCTATCCAAGCCTCCAAAGCGCAACCCTGGCCACGGGTGCTTTATGGGCTAGGCATTCGCCATGTAGGCAGTGTGAATGCTCAGGTGTTGACGCAGGCTTTTCCGACGGTTGAGCAGCTTTCTGAGGCAACTCCGGAGGCGATCGCAGCCGTGTATGGCATTGGCTCTGAGATTGCCCAATCAGTCCATCAGTGGTTCCAAACCCACGCCAATCAGAGGTTGATCGATCGTCTGCGATCGGCGGGTCTACAGCTTGCTGGAGAAGCCCTTACGGCGATCGAAACAGCGATCACGGGCAAAGTTTTCGTCGTCACGGGCACACTGCCCACCCTAAAGCGCGACGAAGCAAAGGCGCTGATTCAGCAGGCAGGCGGCAAGGTGACAGAATCGGTGAGCAAAAAAACCGACTATCTAGTCGTCGGCGAAGAAGCAGGTTCTAAATTAGATAAGGCCCAAGCGTTGGGAATCACATTGCTCTCGGAGACAGAATTTTTAGAATTGCTCAGGCATGAGCCTTAAAAAAGACTCCAAGGCATATTCTGGAACAAAAGTGTGGAACAAGAGCTTTCATTCCACCTTGCTGCCTACCACGATCGTTCGCCCTCCCTAGTAGCGTCAGGCTGTAATTTAACCTTTCTCTTGGCCAAACGTTCTTTGAGGGGACGCAGCGCTTAAAATGAGAGCGATTCACGCGCAACGGCGCAGATACCGCATTAGGCAGCTTAATTATGAGCGAACCCAACGATACAATTTTTGGCAAAATCATTCGCAAAGAGATTCCGGCAGACATTGTTTACGAAGACAATCTTGCCCTCGCTTTTCGCGATGTCAATCCACAAGCGCCCGTGCATATTTTGGTGATCCCCAAGCAAGCGATCGCTAAACTCTCCGATGCCGAATCCACAGATCACGCCTTGATGGGGCACTTGCTCCTCACCGCCAAACGAGTCGCCGACCAGGTAGGACTCACCAACGGCTATCGAGTCGTCATCAACACCGATAACGACGGCGGGCAAACCGTTAACCATCTGCACCTGCATCTTCTGGGTGGGCGATCGATGACCTGGCCCCCCGGCTAAAAAACGGCATCCTCCAACCGCCAAAATTCCTGCCTCTCAAGCCCCAAAGCTGAAAAATTTTTCTAAGATCAAGAAGGAATCAGACATCGATCCCCAGTCTTGATTCGTCAATTAAAGTCCGTCGATCCAAGGTTGGCGACTTCTGTTTTATCAAGAATTTTTTGAGGGGTTGAAACCCATTAAAAATAACCCCTCTCCCCTTCCCGATCCGCCAATTACAGTTTGGCAGACTACTAGTTTTGGAGGAAGTCCAACGGTTTACACACGCCCCCTCGCTCGATTGATCGAGCAACTTCAGCACCTCCCTGGTGTTGGCCCAAAAACAGCCCAACGGCTCGCCCTCCACATTCTCAAACGCCCCGAAGACGAAGTGAAGGCTTTGGCCATGGCGATCGTCGAAGCCAAACTGCAAGTGGGCTTCTGTTCGGTGTGCTTTCACCTGTCAGCAGAACCCGTCTGCGAAATTTGCCGCGCTCCCAATCGAGACAGCAGCACTATTTGCGTAGTAGCCGATTCGAGAGATGTGATCGCCCTCGAAAAAACCCGTGAATATCGCGGCAAATACCATGTGCTGGGAGGGTTGATTTCTCCGATCGATGGCATCGGACCCGATCAGCTTCATATTCATCAACTCCAACGCCGTGTCAGTCAACAAAAGATCGAGGAGGTGATTCTCGCCATCAGCCCCAGTGTAGAAGGAGAAACCACGACTCTTTACGTAGGTCACTTGCTCAAGCCATTTACCCGCGTCACCCGGATCGCCTTTGGGTTGCCGATGGGGGGCGATCTAGAGTACGCCGACGAAGTGACTCTAGCCCGCGCCCTAGAAGGCAGAAGAGATTTAGAGTAGCAACCCTTAGCCAATTCAATCGCCAAGCCACAGCCCACGATCGCCTATAAAACCAGTTCGCGATCGTGGGCTGTGGCATGAAGCGCGATCGTGCTACTTCAGTTTTTGCTTGATAAACGCCAAAATCTGAGCTTGCTGCTTCTTCAGTGCGTCAATCTCAGCTTGCATCTTGGCCACCTTAGCGGTGAGTGCCTGAATATCCTCACTGGCAGCCGCACCCCCTGCCGCAGCCGCAGGGGCAGGAATCGCAGCCGGACGACGTTTCGCCTTTGACATCGCCGCCTTGATCGCATCAATCAAAATTCGTTGATCAAACGGCTTCTGAACAAACTCAAAATATTCAAACGGCTCCTGAAACTTTTCGGTCACTTCTTCTCGGCGACCCGACATCAGCACCAGAGGGATGCTCTGCAATTCTGGCTGTGTTTGAATTTGCTGAAACACTTCCCAGCCGCTCATCCGAGGCAGCAAGAAATCTAACATAATCAAATTGGGGCGCTCTTGTCGAATCAGGTTGATGCCCTGAACGCCATCTTTGGCTTCTAGCACCTCAAAATTGCCCTTGGGTAGCATATCGCGAACCATATTCCGGATCACGGCGCTGTCATCAATGACCACGATTTTATGACTTGCCACAACTGAACTCCTCTAGAGGCGACTGTAAAAAACGGTAAAAGAAGGGCTACAGCGTTTCGACATGGCTGCTGTTTGATCCGGCTGGAGGATGAAACCCTGACTCAGAAGGCGAGAACTTGGTACTCGATCGTTCGCGATGTAACCTGGCGATAACCCAATTAAGGGCAGGTTTCGCGATAATCGTATGAACCAGTGTACCCTTCTGACCGAAAAGTGCGCATGCATGATGCAGAAAGGATCACGAATCTCGACCTAATGATCTGCCAGTTTTTGAGTGGCACATTGGGAAGGGGATAGAGGCTATTTTTGGAGGAAGTTATTTACGAAGGCAGTTTCAGCCCCTCAAAAAGCCTTGTCAGGCTAAAATTCTTGACAGACTATTAGCTCCCTCCAACACTTCTAAGCCCTCCAACACTTCTAGGAATGAGAATTAAATAAACTGTAAGGCTTTGGATGCGCTCACCCTCGCCCCTCTCC
>JAAUOZ010000172.1 GCA_012034655.1 Leptolyngbyaceae cyanobacterium CSU_1_3
GATTTAAAGTTAAGGGTTTGGACGGGATGGGTCAGGGTAGACCTGGCTGGGGGCGCAGCCCCCACACCCTTCTAAACCAAAATCTATAGGCTGACGCAGTATATGAGGTGTGTCGGAGCGCGTTAATCAGCGATGAGATTCTGAACTTGAGACTGCGAGAGTCCTGTAATTTGAGAGACCTGCGCGATCGACATCCCCAAATTCAATAGGTTTTGCGCCGTTTGCCTGACTTGTGCCTGCGCCTCTTCTCTAGCACGTCTTTCTTGCTCTTTGGCCCGTCTTTCTTGCTCTTTGGCCCGTCTTTCTTGCTCTTTGGCCCGTCTTTCTATTTCTCGACTTGCCAGAGCCGCTTCGGTGTCGGTAGGGAAGAATTGCCCCGCCCGATCGCACCAGCGCAGCCAAGCTTGAGGCAGCCCCTCAAACTCTCCTTGCCACAGCCCCAACCCTATCTCTAGCTCTGGAATCCACAAACGCGGGTTGCCGTCAGCAATAGGCTGTTCTTGAAACTGAAGATTTACCCGTCGGAAATAGCGCAGGGTCTCAGTTTCCTCGTGGTAGACAATGTAGTGTTGCACCTGGACAATCTGCTCATAGACATCAAACTTGCAGGGTGGTTGCCCTGGCTTTACGATCGGTGGCTGGGGCGCAAATCGCCCTAGATCTTCGGGTTCTGTGCCCGGTGACAAAAACTCGACCACGATCGCAGGGCTGACTTTTTCATCCCACAGCACATAGCTAGAGCGAGAAGACTTGCCTCGATAGCGACGCGGCACACCCACAACGAGAAACCAATCGGGGCGCTTATACCAGTTGAGATGCTCAGGGTCGTAGTAGAGGTTCATGTCTGAGACAGAAAACATCTCCTGGGCAGTGTAGTGGCTCAGTCTCAGGGTGCGACTAAGCAATTGGGGTTGCAGATCGTGAAATTCGTCGGGCAAACCAGGCTCCGTGGGGTCTTCGCTGGGGAGATCATACATGGTGGGCAGGTTGCCCGTTGACCAGGATTCTGGAAGTGGCAGCGATCGTCCCTGTATGGATGTCATGACAAACCTCACGAGAGCCAGTTTTTCTCTAGTTTAAGCGATCGGTTCTTTTACCCTCTGGGCCATGAGATTTGCGATCTTAGAGTCTAGAGGACTGATTAAGTAGAAAGGCAGAATTCTTTGTAAGACGCATTTCGACTTCGCTCAAGGCTCACACCTCTTAACTTAGGAACTAAAAATCTTCTCTTTTCGCCCGTTGGGAGAGGGCGAGGCTGAGGGCAAACCTAGTGATTCTATACCCAGATTCAGCAACGCCTAGCCAGAAGTGACGGCATAGCGCACTAGCTGCATCAAACGCTGGCGAATGGTTTCTAGACCCAAGCGATCGCTGGCAGAAATAAAGGTCGCCTGAGGAAACTCTTCTTGGGCGAGGCTGAGGGTGTCACCGTCTACCTGGTCAATTTTGTTGAAGGCAACCAAGACGGGACCGGGCGAAATCGGCATTTCTGACAAGATCTTCATCACCGATCGAATCTGACTTTGCCAGGCAGGATGGGACAAATCCACCACATGCAGCAGCGCGTCTGCTTCGGTGACTTCCTCCAGGGTGGCGCGAAATGCATCGACCAATGACGGCGGCAATTCGTGGATGAAACCCACGGTATCGGTCAGCAGCATAGACATCGACTCGTGGGTCAGCGAATCGGTAACGGTAAGGCGGCGGGTTGTGGGGTCGAGGGTGGCAAATAGCTGGTCGGCAGTGTATACCTCAGCGTTTGTGAGGGCGTTTAGAAGGGTAGATTTTCCGGCGTTTGTGTAGCCGACAACTGCCACTGAGGGCACTTCTTGGTGTTGGCGGCGCTGGCGCATACGGGCGCGGTGTGCTTGCAGTTGGGTTACTTCTTGCTGCAATCGGGCGATGCGACGCTGGATGGCTCGTCGCTCGGTTTCTAGTTTCGTTTCACCGGGGCCGCGTGTGCCGATGCCACCACCGAGTCGAGACATGGCCTGCCCGCGACCTGTCAACCGGGGCAACATATACTCAAGCTGTGCCAGTTCGACTTGCAGTTTGCCTGCGCCCGATCGCGCACGTTGGGCAAAAATATCGAGAATGACTTCAGTACGATCGACGACCCGCACGCCAATCTGATTTCTAAATTGCGAACCTGCGCCGGAGACAAATCGCGGTTAAACACGACTAAATTAGCGCCGATCGTCTGGGCAGTCAGGGCGATTTCCTGAATTTTGCCTTCTCCAACTACCGTTTGGGGGTGGGGGCGAGGGCGCTTTTGCTTGAGGGTTTGGAGCACTTCACCGCCTGCGGTTTCGACTAGACGGCCAATTTCTGCCAGCCCGTCTCTAAAGAACTGATTGGACAGGTTATCGGTCTGCAACCCGACCACAAGCACCTGATCGTGATCGCGATCGACCTGTTGGGCAATGTATTCGCGCCGAAATTCAGACTCTAGCCCTTCCACCAGATTGAGTAGATCCTGGTCGGCGATCGCGTCTAAATTCATCAAGGGTGAAACTGTCCAGTTGACTTCGGGATGGGGAACCAGATGAGCCAGATAGCCCCCTTTGACATAGCCGGTTGCGCCGCCGCCTCGCCGCTCAAACCCTCCCCCAGTCAAGGTCAGGGCGACCAGTGCATCCAAGCGCTGCATGGCCATGGCCGTCAGGGCTGACTCTCCGGGTGGGTCATATTTTAATTGTGTGGCGATACAGCGAATGCCACTGAGACGTTCTGCGCCATAGCGGGGTAGCTCGATCGGAGGAATCTGAGTCTGGCGTGGCGTTCCGACTCCGACGCGGATCACCTGACCCCGACGATTGATGTAAGCACAGACGGGCTGGTTGATCTCGGTGCTGATGGCAGCCAAGCGTTGGGCAAACTCAGATGTGGTGATGCGATCGCCAGGCAAGCGTTGATGATATAACCGCTGCAACTGCTTCAGTTCGCTGGTCTTTAACCCTTGAAGATTTCCGTGAACAGTCTCGATAAATTCTACTAGCCAAACGCGACTGTCTCTATCTTAAATCGCCCGGTGAAGTTGGGAGGCGTGAAGAGCAGAATGCTCAGCCAGACGGATTCTGCTCTGAGTCTGCGTCGTTCTCCTTTTTCTTTTCTTGCACGACCTGGGTTGAGTAGATTTCAACATCGCGCTGCAAGATTTCTTCAATCTGGCTGGCAAACAAGGTAAAAGCATCTTTGTGGGAACCCGTTTTGCTGTAGGTGGCGTAGGGGCCAGATAGCTGAAAAAAACTGCCAGCCTTGAGTTTTGAGGGATTCTACCGATCGCCGATAGTGCCGCCAGCGATCGCCATTATTAAAAAACTGCTCAGACGCTGCACTAATGGCCACCACCTGGCTAAGCACAAAGGCCGACACCCCAAAAAACACTCGATACTGGTTGTTGAGGTTGACCGCAGACTGGTTGGGCTGACCCACTTGCTGCAATGCATCCAAATTAAAGCTGCTCAGGCTGACAAACGCCGGAATGATCACACCACCGATGATCGTCACCAACCGCAGCCGTCGATGCCAGTTTCGAGCCGCTGCTGCGCGACTTTCCATCCAGAGAACTTGGTCGAGCCAGCGCGATCGCAGAAACTCTTTCTGCATCGGGGACACCTCGACCAGATCGATCAAGCGGTTAAACTCTTGCTTGAGTTGATCACGATAGCTCAGGCCCTGCTGCTGGCTAATGTTTTGAGTTCCAGGGGCATTGGCGAACCCTCCATCAAGCGGAATCTCACGATCGCCCTCCGACATAGATCACTCCTGAAGAAAATACGGTTCGACGCTAGTGGGCTGTGCAGGTTTCTCTCAAAGGTAGAAATTCTTACAACCACGTGGACTTATTCTCTGGTCTAAAGTCTAGCGCCTAATGCCCGATTCTTCACATCAGCTTTTTCAGAAAAATCGTGTTGATCATACTTGCCAATTTTTCACAGCCCTCGCTCAGAGCGACCGATTTTAGCAAGCCCGACGCGATCAAGGGATCGGCTCGGTGATCGGTGGCTTCTCCGCGCAGGGCTGCCGCCATGAGGTCGGCGGTGCGTCCAGTTCCCGAAACCACAATCACCGATCGTCCTTGCTGGACGTTTTGCAGCGCATCTTGCCAGGTGATTTCTCCACCGTTGATCAAGACTGTCACCGATGCGGCATTGTTGGCTAACTCGGTGGCGACTTGGGCAATCCACGGAGAATCGTCGCCCCACTGAGAGCCAGGAATCAGCAAAAAGTGGGTGTGGTTGGGTTCGAGGGGGGCAGAGTCTTCGGAGGCGGGGGTTTGGTTGGGCAGGGTGGCCAGATCGATCGGCGCTACGCCAACCAGCGGAAATGTGCCGTTGATTGCGGTGCGAGCTTGCCCCATCAGTTGCATCACTCCGGTATCGGTTCCCCCGTCTACCACGCAGGCTTGCCACTTTTGGGCCAGGGGAGCCAGCACTTCTAGAAACAGTTGGCGCACCCCCTGATGGCCTGCCTTCGTCAGTTTGCTGGCCCCACCCACCACGACCAAAACGCGCCGTGGTTGAGCGCTCAACCCTACCTCCCGCAGCGCGATCGCCAACCCAACAGCCGGATCAACTCGCACAACGGAAGCGGCTGGGCGATCGGACAGATTAACTTTAAAGGATTTCATGGGTGAGTAGCGACTTGCTAGAAGCTGACGAGGATAGAAATTCTGATTGTAGAATGCACCAAATTTGGTAATGGATCGTGATTTTAGATTTAACGTAAATTCGAGACTGCTAAAACTGCCCCATCCTCCCATCCTCCTGTTCTCTAAAGAGGCGGAGGAGCCTTGCAAGCGTCAGGCTTTGAGAGCGACTCGCACCGGGGAGAGGGGTTTGGGGTGAGGGCAAAAGTTCAGTCGCCGAATTGGCATCAAATTTAGAACCGAAGTTTGCATAATGTAGCCTTCCCAGACGGGTTTGACCACTCTTCGGCCATAAAAGTCTGAGTTCAGGACAATTTTAGCTTGGCAGACTAATAAATCTTAAGCTTTAGGGATCTGCGAGTTAATCATGTACCGCCAGCCAGGTTTCGGCTCCGCTCAACCCGATTCACAGGTCTTTTATTTTCACGCAAACCCCTTAGCTTCCCCTGCTCGGAGTCCGTTTTTAGCCAGCAATCCTAGAACTTTATCAATCAAATGTTCTGGTTGAACGATCGGCTTGACTAAACAATCGTCTGCTCCGGCTTTGAGACATTTTGCCCGCTCGGTAGCGGGGGCGGCAACCAGGGCCAGAATACAGAGGTCTTGGGTTTGGGCATCTTGCCGCAGATGGCGAATGATTTGGTAGCCATCCATGCCAGATAGTTGCACATCAATAATCACCGCAACAGGCTGAAGCATTTCGATCTGGCGCAGGGCCGTCGTGCCTTCGATCGTCCACACAACCTGGTAGCTGGCGGCGGTGAGCAAATCACAGATCAGAGTGGCGGTTTCTTCGTGACTTTCGATCAGCAAAATCCGGGGATGGGCGGAAAGGGCGGAAAAGCGACTCTGGCGGGTGCGATTATTCTTAGGCGATTGGGTGGGGACGTGGACTGTAAATTTGGAGCCGACACCGATTGTAGAGGTGACTTCGATTTTGCCGCCGTGCAGTTCGACGAGTTGCTTGGTGAGGGCCAGACCCAACCCGGTGCCTTCATATTTTCGGTGATAGGAGGTATCTAGCTGCTGAAATTTTTGAAACAGCAAGGGGATTTGATGGGGATGAATGCCAATGCCTGTATCTTCAACTTGCAGCACAGCGGTGTCATCGTTAAACCAGATTCTCAGGGTGATTGACCCATTTTCAGGAGTGAATTTGATGGCATTGCTGAGCAGGTTGAGCAAGATTTGCTTGATGCGCTGGTAGTCGGCTCTGAGGGTGTCGTCTTTTTGGTGGCGGCTGTAGGAGTCGCTCGATCGGGCATCTAGGTGCAGTTCGACGTTTCTTCGAGCGGCTTTTTCTTGGAGTAAATCTAGGGTGTGGTGGGCCAGTGCAAACAGTGAAAATTCTTGCACATCTAGAATGGTCTTGCCCGTCTCGACTTGAGACAAATCTAGGATGTCGTTGATCAGGGCGAGCAGGTGTTCGCCGCGACTTTGGATGGTTTGCAGATATTCTTGCTGCTTTTGTAGGGTTAATGCCCCCTTGGTGTTGGATTGGCTCAACTGGTAGCGTAACAGGGTCGAAGCCATGCCGATGATCGTCGTCAGGGGGCTGCGTAATTCGTGGCTCATGGTGGCCAAAAATTCGCTTTTGGCTCGATTTGCGGCCTGGGCTGTGACGAGGGTATCGCGCAGTTCTTGGGTGCGATCGACGACTTGATGTTCCAGGGTTTCCTTTTGCTGTTGCACCTGGGCGTAGAGTTTTGCCTGATAGATGGCGATCGTGAGATGGCCGGCGATTCTTTGCAGAAAGGCTCTTTCGCTTTCTTGCCAGTGGCGCGACTCAAAACATTGGTGAGCGATCAGCAAACCCCACAGTTCATCTCGGACGACGATCGGGGTGACGAGTTCGGCGCGCACCTGCTGGTCGGCGAAGGGCATAAAGCAAGCCCCTTTGCCAGAAGTCTCGCAATCGGCGATCGCCCAGGTTAGCTCATTGGGAAAAGGCTGCTCAGCGCGGTCTGCATTGATCTGGTGCAGCACAGACGGAATTGAATCATCGCCTCTGGCTTCGTAGGTGATGCCGTCCAATTCGGGAGTCTGCTGCTCAGGAGGGGCGATCGATTCGTCGAGCAAACAAGACGGCGTAGGAATATTGAACTGGTAAATGATCAGGCGATCGGCTTTGAGAAATCGGCGCACTTGCTGAACGGCAGTTTCTAAAATCACAGGCAGTTCGAGGCTTTGCCGAATCAGCGTTGTGACTTCGTTGATCAGGCGTTCTTGTTCTACCTGCTGTCTTAGGGCAGTCTCGGCGCTGGAATGGAGACCACTGCCTCCCAAAAGCTCCACCAGTTGCAGGGTAAATTGGCTCTGGGCGATCGGATCGTTAGGTTGAAGCACCGCCTTTGCCTGTTGTAGTAAGGCTGCAAGGGGCTGCACTTTTAAGGCTTCTAGACGGGTGAGGAAGATTGCGATCGCCCCTGGCTCAAAGCTTAAACCGATCTGACAACGTCTTGAGTCATCGCCCGATCGCGGCTTAGAGGAATCACTCTCACCTGTGAGAAGGGCACTAAATTGGGGAGCAACGACCACGACAAATCGTTCTGCCAACCCTGTTTGACAGTTAAACGAGGGAAACCTGGATTCTGTGAAAACGATCGCTTCAGGTTGATTGAATAGTTTAAGGAGACTCCCAATTTGGTGAAAAACGCTCCAAGTCAGGGATTGATGTAGGTGTGGGTCAAAGCTTGGCATGTTCCGCATCTGTGCAGGAAAGAAAGTGTCTGAGATAGGAGAACCCAAGCAGAGGGTAGTGTTTCGTTTCTACTTACACAATGCCTTAATTACTAACAACAATGCAGCGCTGACTTGGAAGCTTTGCTTAAGTTTGGTGTTTTCTGGGGAGCGATCTCTGGGAGGTAGCTTCTCAAGCTGGAGCCATCTTTAACGAGGCAAGAAATTAATATACACACAGGGCTTTTAGATTTTTTTTAAGGACATTTTTTTAAGGACATTTAAACGAATCAGTAATTAACAATAATTTCTTTGGAGCCTAATATTATACTTAAATTATAAACTGGGTAGATTAATTGCTGAAATTACTTCACAGCAAGCATTTGACGCTCTACAATCTATTATCTAAAAGGCAAAAGATGGCGCGATCGCTGATTCAAAAGGCATCAATCTGTTGCTTGTTAGGCGAAAAAATCGCCTATCCAAGAATGGTTACTGGATAGGCGTTTAACCATGACGTTTGACCTTGAAAAGACGCGAAAACTCAACGTTGAGCCTTCACGGTTGCCGAAGGCAACATCTAACGGGCGGCAATGAGCGCACTCAACTGCCCGACGATCGCATCAGAGTTTTTCCGCGCATCGCCAAACAACATGAGCGCATTCTCTTTATAGAACAGAGGATTCTCTACCCCTGCGTAGCCGCTAGCCATACTGCGCTTCATCACAATCACAGTTTTGGCCTTCCAAACTTCAAGAACGGGCATACCTGCGATCGGGCTGCCGGGGTCTTCCATCGCACTGGGGTTAACCGTGTCGTTTGCCCCAATCACCAGCACTACATCGGTTTCGGGGAAGTCTTCGTTAATTTCGTCCATTTCCAGAACGATATCGTAGGGCACATTCGCCTCAGCTAGCAGCACGTTCATGTGCCCCGGTAGACGGCCCGCCACTGGATGGATGCCAAACCGAACTTTGATGCCCTGGTCGCGCAATTCTTTAGTGATTTCGGCGATCGGGTGTTGTGCCTGAGCCACTGCCATTCCGTACCCAGGAACGATGATCACGCTCTTGGCGTTCTCCAACAGTTCTACGGCTCCTTCAGTCGTTACTGATTTTGCCTCCCCGACTGGCTCATTGCTCTTCGCAGCACTCGATCCGGCTCCTGCACCAAAGCCACCCAAGATAACGCTGATGAACGATCGATTCATCGCTTTGCACATGATGTAGCTGAGAATCGCACCGCTACTGCCAACCAGAGCACCCGTGATGATGAGCAAATCATTGGAGAGCATGAAGCCTGCCGCCGCCGCCGCCCAACCAGAGTAGCTGTTGAGCATCGAAATCACGACGGGCATATCTGCGCCGCCGATGCCCATGACTAGATGCACACCCAAAAGCGCCGCGATCGCCGTCATCAGCAGCAAAGGTTGCAGCCCGCCGCCGCCCATAAATTGAATGCCTAACCCAAGACACGCACCCAGCATGGCCAGATTCAAAAAGTGTCGCGCTGGCAGCATCAGAGGTTTGCTGCTAATCAATCCGCGCAATTTACCAAAAGCCACGATCGACCCCGTGAAGGTGATTGCCCCAATGAAGACTCCCACAAAATCTCGATTTCGTGAATGGTCGCCTCTACGCCACTCAACGACTGGGGGCTGAGGTAGTTGCCCACCCCCACCAAAACCGCCGCCATCCCCACAAAACTATGGAGCACGGCCACCAATTCGGGCATTTCGGTCATGGCAACCCGTGCCGCTAGAATGGCCCCAATCACTGCGCCAGGCACGATCGCCGCTCCCAAAACGCCGTATCCCGTCACATCACTTCGCAGGGCGGTTGCCACAAAGGCCACGACCATCCCCAAGATGCCAAACAGGTTGCCTCGCTGGGAGGTTTCTTGTTTCGAGAGTCCGCCCAGGCTGAGAATAAACAGGGCACTGGCCGCAATGTAGGCAACCGTAGAAATGCTTTCTGACATTACTTTCTTCTCACTTAATTACTTTCTTCTCGACTGCTGGGCTATTTCTGAAACATTTTGAGCATTCGCTGCGTGACCAAAAACCCGCCTGCAATGTTGATGCTGCCGATCAGGATGGCGATCGCCCCTAAGATCGTTGTTGCAGAGGTCGGTGCGCCCGAAATTTGCAGCATTCCTCCGATGATGATGATGCCGCTAATGGCATTTGTCACACTCATCAAAGGCGTGTGGAGGGCGGGCTTAACGTTCCAAATCACCTGCCAGCCTACAAAGCAGGCCAGCACAAACACAGTGAAGTGAGACAAGAACGACGGAGGCGCACTGATGCCAATTCCCACCAATGCCGCGCCGAGTAGAACTGGCACAACCCAACTCGAATTTTTTTGAACGGGAGCGGAGGAAACAGCAACCTCTGGCTTAGGGGTCGGTTTGGCGGCTTCGGGCGGCGCGGGAGGCTTTGGCGGCGGATAGGTGATTTCGCCCGCATGAACCACCAGCGCCCCACGCACGACTTCATCGTCGAGATTGACCTGGTAGCCATCGTTTCGACCCATATCATCCAGCAGGTGACACAGATTTTTGCCATACAGTTGGCTCGCCTGGTTGGCCATGCGGCTGGGCAAATCGGTCAGACCGACGATCGTCACCCCGTTGTAGCGGTAAATCTCTCCAGGCTGCGTGACTTCGCAATTGCCGCCCTGTTCTGCGGCCATATCAACGATTACCGAGCCTTCTTTCATGCTCTCTACCATCTCTCTGGTGATCAGCTTGGGGGCGGGGCGACCGGGAATCAGCGCCGTGGTGACAATAATATCGACCTCTTTGGCTTGGTCGGCAAACAAGTCCATCTCAGCTTTGATAAATTCAGGACTCATCACCTTGGCATAGCCGCCTGACCCCGTGCCGTCTTCTGTGAAGTCTAGTTCTAGAAACTCGGCTCCCAGGCTTTCGACTTGCTCTTTGACGACGGGGCGAGTGTCAAAAGCGCGAACGATCGCTCCTAACCCGCGAGCCGTGCCCACCGCCGCTAAGCCAGCCACCCCCGCGCCGATCACCAAAACCTTTGCCGGAGGAACTTTACCCGCCGCCGTGATCTGCCCCGTAAAGAATCGCCCAAACTGATTTGCCGCCTCAACGATCGCTCGATATCCGGCAATGTTAGCCATCGAACTCAGGGCATCCAATTTCTGCGCTCGACTGATCCGGGGGACGGCATCCATGGCAATCACGGTTGCTTTCTTGTCTGCCAGTTTTTTCAGCAATTCTGGGTTTTGAGCCGCCCAGATAAAGCTGATCAACGTCCCGCCTTCGCGCAATAAGTCGGTCTCGTCCTGTTTGAGTCCGGGGTGGTAGCCGGGGGCCCGCACCTTGAGCACCACATCTGCCTGACTCCAAAGCGCCTCAGCGTTGGGCACAATCTGACACTCTGCTTGTCGATAGGCCTCATCCGAGAAGTTTGCCGCATCGCCTGCTCCCGACTCGATCAACACTTCAAAGCCATATTTTTGCAGAATCTTCGCCGTATCTGGTGTTGCCGCAACTCGACATTCTCCCGCAAAAACTTCCTTCGGAACGCCAATTTTTCTATGGAGTTTTGTTTCGGATATTGACTGATTTTCTGCCTCAGCCCCTTTTTCAATGGCGATCGTCATGAACCTCTCCTTCGAGTAAATCTGATTTGAAATTTAGTGCAACAATTCTTTGCGATCGCTTCTCTCAATTCTTGCCAAATCTAGACAACGCGATGCGTTCTGAGTGTTGAAACAGTCACATTTTATCTATGAGACAAGGGCAAGCTCCATCGACACCCAGACTGAGAGAAACGGATATCGTCGCCGAGGAATCATAGACATGATTTGCATCCTAATCGGATTCCTTTCGATTAATTTCTATCTTTAACTTGTCTTCGGATTCCGCCTCTCAAGCAGCAGAGACCAGTCTTATCATGGAATTTTCAATTATCAAAAACCTCTACACGATCGGTCACAATTTCTGCCTGATTTCTAAAAATATTTCAACCTAAAGAAATAGATGTTAATGAAGTTTTTTATCATCACCCAAAGTGCTAGAACTAACCTTTGAAGGAGTGGGGGAAATTAAAGCAAACTAGATGCCGGGTTTCGACTCTGCTCAACCCTCTTCTAGGGGAGATTTTGCGCCTTGAGCGCAGTCGAAATGCAGTCTGATCCATCATTCTGCCTTCCTACGTGAGCAGCGTCTTTGAGCCAGAGAACGCAGAATCTTACCCTCAGATCTTGTAAGAGGATGTTTGCAAAGTATCGTTGCATCGTTCTGGCATCCACCCGCCCCCAGGCTGGAAGTCGAGGCTAATCGAACCCAGTCTTTGCAAAGGACTGAAGACCCGATTTTAATTGGCTCCTAGGCCCCTCAGGAGGCTTCGCACCGTTAGCCCCGGACTAGAAGTCGGGGCGATCGCGAACGCAGTGAAGAACCGTTTATACGTTTCAAACACCCTCTAAAACAATCTCCAAAACAATCTCCAAAACAATCTCCCAAACAATCTCCCAAACAAATAGAGAAGGCTCGATCGGGCACTTTCCCAAAATTTCCTCGTCAAGACTTGTGTCGCTTCTCACTGAGCCATTCTTTCTGCTTTGCTGCTAATGTCAATATTGATGAAGTTCAACCCAACCCACAACGCTTTTTCAGGTACAACGCCTATGCTGCTCAGAGGATTTTCGATGCGACGGGTCGTTTCTACGGTTGTCTCTACAGCGGCGATCGCTGGATGTCTGACCACAGGGTTGTCGATCGCTGCCTTTGCTCAAGGACTTCCTGGTCTGACCATTTTTAGCGGAGTCAAAAGCGAGAACCAACTGAGTTACCGTCTCGACTTTGGTGGCAACAGCAATTCCTGGGATCGCTACCGCCTCAGAATCCCCCGCGCCAAAATGAAGGTCGCTGTCGCCCAGTTTGCGATCGATTACCCCAACTATTTCAAAGGCACGTTTGACCCCAAAGACGTTGAACTCAAGGTCAACGACAAAAAGGTTGCCATTCAAGAAGTCAAGTGGCAGAAAGAAAATTACGTGATCGAAGTCTTTCCAGCCGAGCCTGTCCCGGCTGGAACCAACGTCGAGCTAGTTTTCTCAAACGTCAAAAACCCTAGTAGCGGCGGCATGTTCTACTTCAACTGCAATGTGCTCTCGCCCGGCGACGTACCTCTGCTGCGATCGCTCGGCACTTGGATTATTTCCATCAGCTAAAGAATGTGGATTGATCAATGCCGGAGATCTTCGCCCTCATCCCCTAACCCCTTCTCCAAGTTGGGAGAAGGGGAACCAGATCTTGCTCCCTCTCCAAC
>JAAUOZ010000173.1 GCA_012034655.1 Leptolyngbyaceae cyanobacterium CSU_1_3
TTTTGCTCACCCCACCCCCTCCTCCCCAGACGCGAGGGACTTCGAAACCCCTTCCCCTACGGCCGACGGCTCCCTCCTTCGGGGAGCAGGAGGCTAAGAGAATGAGGGCCGTTTTAGAGGCATCGAATTCACGTTAAACTAACTGTCGGGTGCTTCTGGCTGACAGTTAGGCTCTCATGCCATAGGTTTTTCAAGCCACTCGTTCTCCGAAGAATCAGTCCTCTCAAGAAATTGTCATTTTGTCGCGTGACAACCGAAGTGCCTGATGAATGCCGATACCTTCGATCGCCCCTCTTCACCCTGCCCCGTTTGCCATCAGATGGGTGGTTTGCAGTCTGTCAAACTGATGGATGGATTGCTCACCTGCCCCCATTGTCGAGAACGTTTGGTAGTCAGCGTCAGCGGTCACTATGTACGCGATCCCTTCAAGCCCAAGCCGCCCAAGATCACAGGACGAATGTTGCGCCGTCAGAGTCGCCCTCTTGCAAGAATTCTCCGTGATTCGGGTCTCTCTAGGCATTCTCAGTTTTTAGCGTTGCTGGGTAGTCTGATTTTGTTAGGTTTCTCAATGGCTGTAGT
The DNA here is from genome assembly GCA_012034655.1 of Leptolyngbyaceae cyanobacterium CSU_1_3. Lineage (GTDB taxonomy): Bacteria > Cyanobacteriota > Cyanobacteriia > Leptolyngbyales > Leptolyngbyaceae > JAAUOZ01. The sequence continues at coordinate 580 of JAAUOZ010000173.1, forward strand.
CGGTGGAATTGCCAGTCAAAAAATTTCTCTACAAGATGCTTTAGATCATTTAGACCAATTGGGCAGACTCAGCGAAACATCGACTCCTTCTGAGCCAAACCACCACCCCTGAGTCGAGAACGGAGATCTTAGCCAAGTTCCTGGAAATAATTGAGTGCTTCATCGATCGCCCAGCCATAGTAGAGATGCGAATGCCATCTCTACTATGGCTGGGCGAGGTCTTGATGAAAAATCACCCTAGGGACTTGCAAATTCATAAATTGCCGATGGCTCTAGCTTCGACTTCGCTCGGTCGATGGCTCTGGCTTCGACTTCGCTCAGCCCTCAGCTAGCGGGTTGAACGGAGTCGAAACCCAGGGACAACTCAGCAAGGGATGCCATTTTTCCACAGATTCCTGGCTCCTGCGATCGTGTCGCCACTTTCAGAAATTCAATCAGGGTAAATATCGTAAATCTTTAGAAATAAAGTTGCTAGCAGTCACTCAATAATTTGTAGATAAATGTAAACAAATATCTCAAAGTTCTTATCAAATTGTGTCAGTTATTCGCCGAAGTGCTCTTCTGGTATGCGTTTTCTGGTAAAAACACATACGGGAGTAAATTTACGTCTGCACTCGATCAAGCGAGAAATTGACTTCAATAAACTTCATGAAGTGCTTGCTGAGTCTTGAAAGAGTCTCACCTTGTCTCATTTGCAGACAGATCTATTCTCTATCGGAATACGAGGCAGCAGTGATGGCTTGCCCACGGTTCACAATTCGATCTATTTAAGAAGAGAACACGCATCGCAAGGAGTCTGACCGGATGTTCACTCACGTCAAGCCCACCATTAGACACATCAAGCCCGACGATCTTCAGGGACGGTCTTTGGTAAAGGTGGTGTACGTCGTGCTAGAGCCGCAGTACCAGAGCGCTCTCTCTGCCGCCATTCGATCGATCAACCAAACCCACCCCAATCTCGCCTACCAAATTAGCGGCTACCTGATTGAAGAACTCCGGGATGCTGAAAATTATGAGAACTTCAAGCGCGAGGTCTCTGAAGCGAATATCTTCATCGCATCGCTGATTTTCTTAGAAGATCTAGCAGACAAAGTGGTAGCTGCTGTCGAGCCGCACCGCGATCGGCTGGATGTGGCGGTGGTGTTTCCATCGATGCCGCAGGTCATGCGATTGAATAAGATGGGCAGCTTCTCAATGGCTCAATTGGGTCAGTCGAAAAGCGCGATCGCCCAGTTTATGAAAAAGCGCAAAGAGAAGGCTGGCTCTGGCTTTCAGGATGGCATGTTGAAGCTCCTGCAAACGCTGCCCAAAGTGCTGAAATATTTGCCCATGGATAAGGCGCAGGATGCTCGTAACTTCATGCTGAGCTTCCAATATTGGCTCGGCGGTTCCCAGGAAAATCTAGAAAACTTCCTGCTGATGCTGACCGATAAGTATGTGCTCAAAGGCTCTGAGATCAAGGTTCTAGACTACAAAGAGCCTGTCACCTATCCCGATTTGGGCATCTGGCATCCCCTCGCGCCACAGATGTTTGAGGATGTTAAAGAATATCTGAATTGGTTCAATTCACGAAAGGATATCCCCGCCGATACGAAAGATCCCTTAGCGCCCTGTGTGGGATTGGTGCTGCAAAGAACCCACCTAGTCACAGGGGACGATGCCCACTATGTATCAATGGTGCAGGAATTGGAGTGCATGGGCGCACGAGTCATCCCCGTTTTTGCTGGAGGGTTAGACTTCTCGAAGCCCGTGGATGCATTTTTTTATGACCCGATCTCCAAACAAGCCCTGGTAGATGTGGTCGTTTCTCTAACCGGATTTGCCCTAGTCGGCGGCCCGGCTCGGCAGGATCATCCCAAGGCGATCGAGTCCCTGAAGCGGCTTAACCGTCCTTATATGGTGGCGTTGCCTCTGGTCTTCCAAACGACGGAAGAATGGCAGGACAGCGATCTGGGGCTGCATCCGATTCAAGTGGCGTTGCAGATTGCCTTGCCTGAATTAGATGGAGGCATTGAGCCGATTATTCTCTCTGGTCGCGATGGCAACACTGGCAAGGCGATCGCCCTGCAAGATCGGGTGGAGGCGATCGCCCAACGGGCTATAAAGTGGGCAAACCTGCGCCGCAAGCCAAAACTCGAAAAGCGCGTCGCAATCACGGTTTTCAGCTTTCCACCTGATAAAGGCAATGTGGGGACGGCTGCTTATTTGGATGTGTTTGGCTCAATTCACAAAGTCATGGAAGCCTTACAGAACAACGGCTACGATGTTGAAGGCGTACCTGATACGGCTGAAGCGCTGATGCTAGAAGTGCTGCATGATGCACGGGCCCAGTACAACAGCCCGGAGTTGAACATTGCCTACCGCATGTCGGTTCCTGAGTATGAGCGGCTTACACCCTATTCTGAGAAGCTGCACGAGTCTTGGGGTGCGCCTCCTGGACATTTAAATACAGACGGTCAGAATCTACTGGTTTATGGCAAGTCCTTTGGCAATGTGTTTATCGGGGTGCAGCCTACGTTTGGATATGAAGGCGATCCGATGCGGTTGTTGTTCTCGCGATCGGCCAGCCCCCACCACGGTTTTGCTGCCTACTACACCTATCTAGAGAAGATTTGGAAGGCAGATGCCGTCTTGCACTTTGGGACGCATGGATCGCTAGAATTCATGCCTGGCAAGCAAATTGGTATGTCGGGTGACTGCTTCCCCGATAGCTTGATTGGCACGATCCCAAACCTCTACTACTATGCGGCCAACAATCCCTCGGAGGCGACGATCGCCAAGCGCCGTTCCTACGCCGAAACGATCAGTTACCTTACGCCGCCTGCCGAAAATGCGGGACTCTATAAAGGTTTGAAGGAACTGGGCGAACTGGTCGCGTCTTACCAATCTCTGAGAGATTCGGGTCGCGGGGTGCAAATTGTAGACACGATCGTTGATAAATGCCGGATTGTAAACCTCGATCGCGACATTGCTCTCCCCGACCACAGTGCCAAAGACATGACCCCTGAAGAGCGCGACACTGTTATTGGTAAGGTCTACATCAAACTGATGGAGATCGAATCGCGACTGTTGCCCTGTGGCTTGCATGTGATCGGTAAGCCGCCGAGTGCGGAGGAAGCGATCGCCACTCTGGTCAACATTGCAAGTTTAGATCGGGCCGAGGAGGATATCGCAGGTTTGCCTCGAATCATTGCTCAGAGCGTCGATCGTGACATTGATGATATATATCAAGGGAGCGATCGTGGCGTTCTCGAAGATGTGCAACTGTTGCAAGACATCACAATGGCGACTCGTAATGCAATCGGTGCAATGGTGCAGGCTCAGATTGATGCCGATGGGCGCATCTCTAAGGTGACGATGCTCAACTTCTTCAACATGGGCAAGAAGGAACCCTGGGTAGAATCTTTGCACCATGCAGGCTACACCAAAGTCGATGTCGAGCAAATTAAGCCTCTGTTTGAGTATTTAGAATTTTGCCTCAAGCAAGTTGTTGCAGATAACGAACTCGGCGCATTGCTAACGGGGCTGGAAGGTGAATACATCATCCCTGGCCCTGGCGGCGATCCGATTCGCAATCCTGATGTGTTGCCTACGGGGAAGAATATTCACGCCCTCGATCCGCAATCGATCCCGACGGCGGCGGCCGTCAAGTCGGCAAAAATTGTCGTCGATCGTCTGCTCGCTCGGCAGTGTGCTGAGAATGAAGGACGGTATCCAGAAACGATCGCCTGTGTCCTGTGGGGAACTGACAACATCAAGACCTATGGCGAATCGCTGGCGCAGATTTTTTGGATGGTTGGGGTGCGCCCGGCTCCCGACTCTCTAGGACGGATCAACAAAGTTGAGTTGATTTCGCTTGAAGAGTTGGGTCGCCCTCGAATTGATGTTGTGGTCAACTGTTCGGGTGTGTTCCGCGATTTGTTTATTAACCAGATGGCGTTGCTCGATCGGGCGGTGAAAATGGCCGCCGAGGCGGATGAGCCAATGGAGATGAATTTCGTTCGCAAACATGCCACCCAACAGGCTGAAGATATGGGAATTAACCTGCGTCAAGCCGCAACCCGCGTCTTCTCGAATGCGTCTGGTTCCTATTCCTCGAATGTGAATTTGGCGATCGAAAATAGCACCTGGGAAGGGGAAACAGAACTTCAGGATATGTATCTGGCGCGCAAGTCGTTTGCTTTTTCGTCGGACAATCCAGGTGAAATGGGGCAAGATCGGAGGATTTTTGAAGCGGCGCTGAAGACGGCGGAGGTTACCTTCCAAAATCTCGATTCTTCTGAGATTTCGCTCACCGACGTTTCACACTATTACGACTCTGATCCCACCAAGGTTGTTTCGCGTCTGAGAGATGACGGCAAAGCGCCTGTTTCTTTCATCGCTGACACGACGACGGCAAACGCTCAAGTCCGCACCCTGTCTGAGACGGTGCGATTGGATGCGCGAACCAAACTCCTCAATCCGAAATGGTATGAGGGAATGTTGAGTCATGGCTACGAGGGCGTGCGCGAACTGTCTAAGCGATTGGTCAACACAATGGGCTGGTCAGCGACAGCAGGAGCGGTAGACAATTGGATCTACGAAGACGCGAATGATACGTTTATCAAAGATGCAGAAATGCAAAAGCGATTGCTAGATCTCAATCCAAATTCATTCCGTAAAATGGTAACGACATTGCTAGAAGCAAATGGTCGAGGATACTGGGAAACCAGTGAAGAAAATCTTGATAAGCTCCGCGAGTTATATCAAGAAGTAGAAGACAAAATTGAAGGCGTTGAGTAATTTACTAGCTCAATAATTCTTTAGTTACGGGGTAGATAGTTGTACTTCTACCCCTTTTTGGCGCTTATTCAATCTACCTTGTCCGACTTAGAGAATTCATATCATTTCAAGGCTGTTTTCAATTGAGAAGGACGAAATCCCCCTGGAGGAGGGTTGAAAGGCTGTTTTCAATTGAGAAGGACGAAATCCCCCTGGAGGAGGGTTGAGCGGAGTCGAAACTCGGCATCTAGTTTGCTTGAATTTCACCTCACTACTTGTTGACTCACTACTTGTTGACTCACTACTTGTTGACGGATTTAGGTCTAATGCCCTCTCAAAAAAGAACAAAAAAAGGGTAGGAAAGCCTACCTTCTTAGTATTTGTTCTTAGTATTTGTTCAAAGTCGAGAGCATCTAGAAAGACTCACCAGCGATCGCACTTAGGAATGGGGATTTATGAATGCCGAGATCTTCGCCCTCATCCCCTCACCCTTCCCCCAACTTGGGAGAGGGCTGGGGTGAGGGCGAGACCACCTTGCAGTTGACGGAATTACTGAATCCACGTTCCTTAGTCTTCACTTTCAGCTTCGTCATTCGTCGCTTCATCGATCGCAGTCTCGTCTAGCACTTCATTGGCTACAATTTCGTCCTCTGCAATTGCCCCCCCCTAAAATTGCCTCCCCTAACGCGTCTGTAGTTTCATCGATCGCCAATTCGGCAAGGGCCAGTGCTTCTTCACCATTTGTGGGAGGAACGATCGCCACCGCCGCGATCGCATCGTCCTCATTCAAGCGCTGCACTCTCACGCCCGTTGCCGCACGAGACTGAGACGAAATCGCATCCACCGCCTGGCGAATAATAATTCCGCGGTTGGTAATCATCATCAGTTCTGCGCCTCCATTGACGATGTGCAACGCGGCTAATGTGTCGCCCTTCTTGCGAAATTTCGTCACGACGATGCCCATGCCAGCCCGGTTTTGCAGCCGGAATTGTGTCACCGGAACTCGCTTGCCGTAGCCACCCGTGGTGACGACCAAAATCCACGGGCCAGTCTGGGTTTTGAGTTCTGGCACTCCCGAATCAGACAGTTCTTCTGGGGCGACTTCTTCATCGATTTCAACTTCTTCCTCTATTAGCCCAGCGGCTTGAGCTTGAGCCACATCGGCAACAATCTGACCTGGAAGAATCGCCATGCCCACCAGACTGTCTCCCTTGCGAAGCGCCATCGATCGCACCCCACGAGTTGCCCGACCCAGCGGACGCAACTGCTCATGGTCTACGCGGAAATGGATCGATCGCCCCTGACTCGTGCCGATAATGATGCTGTCTTCGACACAGGCCAGACGCACCCAGCGCAGTTGGTCGCCTTCTTCGAGAGAAATAGCGATCAACCCGTTGGCGCGGATATTGCTGAAAGCCGCCAGTGCCGTCTTTTTGATGTAACCCTTGTTGGTGAGCATCACCAGGTATTCGTTATCGCTAAACTCGCTGACGGGAATGATGGAGGTGATTTTCTCATCGTGGGGAATCGGCAGCAGTTGCACGATCGGCATCCCTCGGGCCGTGCGCGATGCTGTGTGAATTTGATAGGCTTTGGCATGGTAGACAACACCACGATCGCTGAAAAACAAAATGCTATCGTGATCGCAGCAGGTGAGAAAATGCTCGACTGCATCGTCTTCCTTCATCCGCGCCCCAGCTTTGCCACGAGTCGCCCGGTTTTGAGACTCAAAGGCATCGACGGGCATCCGCTTGATGTAGCCTTGCTCGGTCAGCAAAATCACCGCTTTTTCGTTGGCAATCAGATCGATGTCGCCTAGTTCATCTTCCGACTGTTCGATCACTGTGCGACGGGGGTTGGCGTGGGCCGCCCGGATTTCAGTGACTTCGGTTTCGATAATTTCTAGAACTCGTTCGCGTCGAGCCAGAATATCTTGCAAGTCGGCAATTTGAGTTTGTAAATCATCGTGTTCTTGCTGAATTTTCTCGGCTTCGAGGGCCGTCAAGCGACGAAGCTGCATTTGCAAAATGGCATCGGCCTGTGGCTCAGAAAGACCATAGGATTCGATCAATTCTTGCTTGGCGGTGGGCGCATCGGCAGCGTGACGAATCAGGGCAATAATGCGATCGAGATTAGACAGTGCAATCAATAAGCCTTGCAGCAGGTGATCGCGCTCTTCAGCTTTGCGGAGTTGATAGCGGGTACGCCGGGCGATCGTCTCAATGCGAAAATCTAAAAAGACTTGCAGGAACGTGCGAATCGTCAGAAGTTGTGGCTCATTGTTGACCAACGCCAGCATGTTTGCCCCAAAATTTGCCTGGATGGGGGTCTGCTTGTAGAGGTTGTTGAGCACCACACGCGGATAGGCATCGCGGCGCAGTTCGATCACGATTCTCATACCATCGCGATCGCTTTCATCGCGAATGTCTGAGATGCCGTCAATTTTTTTGTCGTTAACCAGTTCGGCAATCTTTTCGATGAGGGCAGCTTTGTTGGTCTGGTAGGGCAATTCTGTCACGATGATGGCTTCGCGATCGGGCCGACCTCGATGCTCGATGGTTTCGATCGCCGCTACACCGCGCATCGTGATCGAGCCGCGCCCGGTTGTGTAGGCATCTCGAACGCCGCTTCTACCGAGAATCTGCCCGCCCGTGGGAAAGTCAGGGCCCGGAATGTATTGCAGCAGTTCGAGATCGGTCAGGTCGGGGTTGCGAATCAGGGCAATCAGCCCGTCGATGACTTCACCCAGGTTGTGGGGAGGAATGTTGGTCGCCATACCGACTGCAATCCCAGACGACCCATTCAGCAAGAGTTGCGGGATGCGGGCAGGGAGAACGGTGGGTTCTTGCTGGGAGCCGTCAAAGTTGTCTGCGAAGTCAACAGTCTCAGCTTCGATGTCTCGCAGTAGGGCATTTCCTGTCAGGGCGGCTAGACGACACTCGGTGTATCGCATGGCGGCGGGGGGGTCGTTGTCGATCGAGCCAAAGTTGCCGTGACCACTAATCAAGGGCGTTCGCATGGAGAAGTCTTGCGCCATGCGAACCAGGGCATCGTAGACTGCGGTATCGCCGTGGGGGTGAAATTTGCCCAACACTTCCCCAACGACACGGGCGCATTTACGGAATGGGCGATCGTGGCTCAGTCCCAGTTCGTGCATGGCGTAGAGGGATGCGACGATGCACGGGTTTTAGCCCATCTCTGGCATCGGGTAGCGCTCGACCCACAATCACGCTCATGGCGTATTCCAGGTACGATCGCTGCATCTCACCCCGGAGATCTGTAGGAACGATCCGATCTGGGGAGGGCGGTTCCTGGGAAAAGGTCATATCGTAAAAAGCTCCGAAAAGGTTGATTTCAGCCCGCGAGCAGAACAAGCCTAGAAAGTATACTCGCCAGGGCTACGAATGTCTAAATTTTATCATATTTCGGCTGTTTCTGGAGGCTGAATGCCGCATGGGATGTAGGGTTTTGGGCAGTTTTGCTCGGTTCGGCTGAGCAGGCGGCTACGGCTCAAACTAGGATCAGCAAACGGGCCATTCTCGCCCTCAAATTTTTCATTCTCCTATTATTCTCCTATAGGCAGCTCAAGAATTTGAAACCCTCTGAGAACGTGAGGCACAAACGCGAAAAAGCTCCTCGCTCAAGATCAATTCTAGCAGGGGCATCATACTGCCCTGGGCTTAAGGTTCAAGACGGATGCAGGAGCAGGATATCAGACAAATGAATGAACCCTAGTAGAATGCGGCGTAAGTTTGGCAACCACTGGAGGATTTAGGGTGTGGGGTTTTTGGGTGTGGGGTTTTTGGGGGAGGGTGGGTGGATTTCAGCTAAGTTCTACTAGTGGTCTGTCAAGAAAATTTTGACGGGCTGAAAACCCTCAAAATTTAACCTGAATTAATCTCCTAGCGTTTGGTTACCTGTCACTCATTCATTGACGGACTACTAGTAGGGGCATGGCACTTCCGTACCCTCAAGATTGGTAGATTAATTCGTCCGCCCGATCCTTGACTGGCTGCTCACCTGCGCCCGATCGCAGACAGCCCCACAACCGTTTCCTCAACGGATGACTCAGCTTGAGCAAGGAATTGCGTTGATCCTTGGGAAGAGATAGCGATCGCACTGCTTGTTTATAAGTTAATTTTTGTAAACTTAAGCGACATCTCCTCACTCAGGTAGAGAAACTATCGCACTCCAGATAGATGTCATTGCCAGATAAACATGGGTAATGCCGGAGAAACGACCATACACTTCTCTCTAGGCAGATAGAAGAAATAAACTGAACCCCGTAAGATGCAACTACAACGACCAGTACGCATAAAGCCCTGTATAAGGTCAAACATCATCTAACAGGGGCAAAGGCGATGATTGTCGTTGTATTCGATCGCTCAATACTCATAACTACAACTTTCTAAAAGAGGCACTATGTCTGAACTTAATGGGGTCATGATGCAATACTTCCATTGGTATAACGCACCCGATGGCAGCTTGTGGAACCAAGTTGCAGAAGAAGCTGAGGCATTAGCAAAAGCAGGCGTGACTTCTCTCTGGCTCCCCCCTGCCTACAAAGGCACAGGTGGCGGATATGATGTAGGCTACGGAGTCTACGATATGTTCGACTTGGGTGAATTCGATCAAAAAGAGTCCGTTCGGACAAAGTACGGCACGAAGGAAGAGTATATTAACGCCATCAAAAAGGCTCAAAGTGTAGGAATCAGAATCTATGCCGATGCCGTGTTTAACCATAAATTGGGCGCAGATGAAGAAGAAGAAGTTGAAGCAACGCCCTTCAACCCTGATAACCGCACTGATACGGTAGGCGAATACCAGAAAATCAAAGCTTGGACTGGGTTTACCTTTCCGGGGCGGGGAGACAAATATTCTGCGATGAAGTGGCATTGGTGGCATTTTGATGCGATCGATTACAACGTCTACAATGCTGATGAGAATGCAGTTTATCTACTCAAGGGCAAGGAGTTCGATCGCAATGTTGATTTAGAAAAAGGTAACTTCGATTATCTGATGGGCTGCGATTTAGATATGAGTCACCCAGAAGTGGTCGGCGAATTGAAATACTGGGGTGAATGGTATCTCGACACAACTGGAGTCGATGGATTTCGCTTTGATGCTGTCAAACACGTTTCCGCAGACTTCTTTCGTGAATGGCTAGAACACGTTAGTCACTATGCTGGGCGTGATGTGTTTGGCGTAGGTGAATATTGGTCGTATGATGTCGAAGCATTACATCATTTTGTTGAGACGACGGATGGGAAGGTTACACTTTTTGATGCGCCCTTACATCACAATTTTCACGTTGCCAGCAAGTCGGGCAATGGCTACGATATGCGCCAAATCTTTGACAATACCCTGGTTCAAGATCAGCCTGCTCTAGCGGTTACACTGGTCGAAAATCACGATTCTCAACCTTTGCAGTCTTTAGAATCGGTCGTCGAGGACTGGTTTAAGCCTCTTGCCTATGCGCTGATTTTATTGCGAAGCGAAGGCTATCCCTGTATCTTCTATGCTGACTACTATGGGGCACACTATACCGACAGTGGCAATGATGGCGACGAGCACGAAATTTGGTTAGAAAGTCACAAGTTTCTGATCGACAAAATGCTGTTTGCGCGTCAGACTTACGCCTATGGTGATCAATATGATTATTTTGATCATGCCAATACGATCGGTTGGACACGCCTCGGCAATGATGAGAATCCGGGTGGTATGGCTGTGGTTCTCAGCAATGGGGATGCGGGCAGCAAGTATATGGAAGTCGGGCATCCCAACCAGACTTACATCGACATCACCGAACACATTGACGAACCCATTACCACCAACGATGAAGGCTGGGCTGATTTCAGGTGTGGGGCGGGTTCTGTTTCAGTTTGGCTTCCCAAAAAGTAGCCCATAAGACGATGGGGAATCGCGATTAAGTCGTTTTGTTGGATCAGGAAACCACGATCGTTTCTCATGCGCTATTTCCTATACTAAGGGCAATGCGATCGTGGTTTCTGCCTATGTTTCCGGTCTTCTACTCAGATGAATTTTTGCTGCACGACACAGGACATTTTCATCCCGAACGCCCTGAACGGCTGAGGGCAGTTTGTCAAGCATTGCAAGCCGTTGCTTGGGCAGATCAAATCGAATGGCGCAACCCGACCCCGGTGGAGGTGCGATCTCCAATGGCATGGGTTCAACAAATTCATAGCCGTCAATACATTGAAGCGGTGCGGCAGTTGGCCAATCGGGGCGGAGGGCATGTGGATGGAGATACCCCTGTGTCTTCGCGTAGTTTTGAGGTCGCACTGTTGGCGGTGAATGCGTGGCTTGACAGTATTAATTTTGCATTACAAGCAGAGCAACCGAGTTTTGTCTTGGCACGCCCCCCAGGACACCATGCCCTAGCCGAAATTGGAATGGGATTTTGTCTGTTAAGCAATGCTGCGATCGCAGCCCATTATGCACTAGCAAATGGGGCAGAGCGGGTAGGAATTCTCGATTGGGATGTACATCATGGCAATGGCACTCAGGCGATCGTGGAAACCAATCCCAAGATTGTGTTTTGTTCGCTCCATGAGTCTCCCCAATATCCTGGAACTGGCAGAGCTAGCGAGCAAGGCTTCCATGGCAATGTGTTGAATTTACCTATGCAGGCAGGGAGTACGATCGCTGATTATCAGCCTCTTTTTGAGCAAAAAGTTGTACCGTTTCTGTCCAGGTTTCAACCAGATTTACTGATTATCAGTGCAGGCTATGATGCAAATAAGGACGATCCGTTAGCAGGTATTTCTCTTCAGCCTGACGACTATGGTGTGCTTACAGAATATTGTCTAAACCTGACGCGCAAAGTAGTGTTTGGGCTAGAAGGAGGCTATGACCTGAAGGCGCTTTCTGCATCGGTGTTGGCCACGATCGAGGCATGCCTGGTATGACTGAGCAAGCGAGTATTCGATCAAGTGTGAACCCAACACACTGTCTGTGAATCTTTAATATATAGCGATCCTATTTGGTTTGTGAGAAAGGATTCCTGCGAAACCCTTTCTCACAAAGCCTATCACTCTCACAAATCATTTAGGACTGCTAGATGAGTGATACATGAGTGATAAACCGCAGTCCATAGTAAGTAGGAAAGCAGAATTATTTATAAAACGCATTTCGACTGCGCTCAATGCTCAAAATCTCCCCTATCAGGAGCGTTGAAGCGCAGTCGAAACCCAGCATCTAGATTAGCTTTAAT
>JAAUOZ010000015.1 GCA_012034655.1 Leptolyngbyaceae cyanobacterium CSU_1_3
GAGATTGAAAAGAGGTTGCAACGGAATCCTGAACTACCGAAGTGGGATATTCTGATCCAACCTAATTAATGGGTAAATTTGTTCCTGGAAATCTCCTTACAGCGTCATACAGTCTTTTCAAAGAAATGATGTGCTGTATCCTAAACAATGCTGTCGATCGTCCGACTTTTTGCCGTTCTCACCCAATTCAGATGCCATGCTTCCTATGCTAAAGCCAACTGCGATCGCTGCCCTTTTGGGCCTGCTGTCGGCCTGTACACCATTGCCTACTTCGCGTTCTGCCTTGCCATCGGAGTCGCCGCGCCCTATTCCGACTCTGCCAGCAGAACGGTTGCTGCGGCAACAGGCGATCGCAACGCCTAAACCGAAGACGGCTACAGCTAAACCCCCTGGCAAACCCAACCCAACCCAGCCAGCGTTCTCTACGGCGGAGGTGACGAAGCTTTTGTCTCAGGCAGAAGATAAGGCGATCGCTGCGGCAAACCTGACCCAATCGGCACAGTCTAAAGAAGATTGGGCATTGGTGATCAACCAGTGGAAACGAGCGATCGCCATCCTTCAGCCCGCCTCTAATGCCAACCTGCAAAGAGCATTGGTGCAGCAAAGACTGAAGACCTACCAAAACAATCTAGCAGCCGCTCAACAGCAAGCAAAGACTAATCCTCGCCAACTTATCCAGCGAGCCGGTGGCAGCACCAAAGGAGGCATTCCCCTGATTGTCGCGCCTGCGTCTCCCGATGCAAAGCCCTCTCCGACTGCTTCCCCAACTCCTCTTCCTGCCCCACCGCCTCCCCCGCCTAAAAGCTAAACTGAGCACGAACGTTGCCCACCAAGACCGTTGGGTTGCTGTCGAAGTTGTTGGCGTTGAAAATTGCGTAGAAGGCAGGGACGATCGCAATATTGTTGGTCAATGGGTAGTAGTAGGAGGCTTCGAGATCATATTGTGTGCCGCCATCACCGCCGCCTGCCAGGAGGAACTGCCGCCCGTCTGTGTAATCGTAGGGAACCACAAAAGAAATCACGCCCAATGCGCCCTTCTTGCCCAAGTCTGGAAATCCTAATCCAAACTGGAATGCTTGTACATTGACATCACCGCCCGATCGGGCTGGGTTCACTGGATTAATATTTGTGCTGCCGTAGGAATAGCGGCCAAAAATGCCAAACTTGGGCGTGACTAACCAATCAAAGTTGACGATATAGGCATCTGCCCCAGAATCGCGCACTCGCCCCCCAAAGCCGTCATCCGCATAGCCATAGGGCAGCGGCTCACCGACTGCGCCACCAATGAAACCGTTGTAGGCTTTGAGAGTCGATCGAGTATACAAAAAGCGTAGGTTTACTGCGCTGCTGGGCGAGTACGTCAATTCTGCGCTGAGGGTGTTAGTTCCCCGAAATAGACCACTGGCTGGGTTACTAGATGTATTAAAAATTGCAGAATTGAGAAATTCTGTATTCTCGCCTAGATAGGCGGTTGCCAATCGAAATTTTTTGCTCGGAGTCCAGATGACGACTGCACCGGAACCCCGATCGATCGCATTCGACAAGGTACTGCCATTAGAGTTGTAGCTGGTCGCTCCGGTGAGAAAATTGGTGAAGCGATTGGCATCGAAATAACGGTTAAAACTAACCCGTGGCCCAATGACCAGGCGTAAATCTTTGCCCACCGGGAAGGCATAGGATAGTTCTCTAATGACAACCTGGCTAGCAGTGGGTGTGCCGCTCTGATCTAAAAACGGCGTACCCCAGGAGTTGAAAAAACCGGCAGAGACAAATTGGTTAGCCGGAGAGTTTCCGTTTCCGGTTGCCAGTTGGGTAATCAGCGTATCTTTGCCCGTAAACGATGTGGTCAGAGTCAGCCAAGTGTAGTAGCTGAAGGTGGCATTGGGGTCGGTGCGTCTGACTCGCGTTGGGTGTGTTGGTGGCATTCACGTTGGGGGGCGGCGAGGGCACTGTTGGGGGCGGAGAGCGATCGTTCTGCTAGCACGTCATCTCCGGCGAAAGCTCCGGTCATGTTAAACCACATCAATCCATTTAGTTTGGTGGTGGCTGAAAATTGCTGCTTTTCTAGGGTTGTAGTGCGGGCTTCTAGACTATCGACTCGGCCGCGTAGGGTAGTCAGTTCGGCGGCGAATTCTGATTGCAGTTTTTGCAGGGTCGCAAGGTCTTCTTTTTTGACCAAATCGGCGGTGGCGGCGGCGATCAATTCATTGACTCGATCGAGACAGGCATTTAAACCAGCCGCAAATTCGTAGCGAGTCAGGGCGCGGTTGCCGCGATAAGTTTTATCGGGGTATCCAGCAATACATCCATAGCGCTCAACTAGCGATTGCAATGCCTGGAAGGCCCAATCCGTGAGTCTCACGTCTGTTAGCTGCGAGACAGAGGTAACTTGAGACATTGCTGGGTTGTTCGATCGCGTCTCAGTCCCAAACTCAGTCCCAAACTCAGTCCCAAACTCAGAAACTTTGAGAGTTTGTTCAGCTTCGAGATTGGGTTTAGCTTCGAGATTGGGTTCAGTTTCTAGCGTAGGGTCTGCCAGAACGGGAAAAGAAAGCAAGGCAGAAATGACGATCGCACTGGTGGCGATCGTAGGCTTGATCAGGTTAAAACTCATGACTCCTCACACCCATTCACAGATGGGACATCTACGGATGAGCACTGTATGCTGTACGCAAATTCACTCTATGTGATTAAAATTTGGAATCGTTCTGGCTTCTGTAATGCTGCATACACTCTCAAAGAATTACGTAATAGAATAGTTACCTTCGGTTTACAGCGTAGAAACAACATAGCAAAGGTGACACCCCTCACACTCCAATTTTCTGTTTGTAGTTTTATATACAGAACCATCCAGGTTCGTGAATTTCAATAGAGGTCAACCTACAGGCTGCCTACAGCATACAAAGTTCGACACAATCCTCTGATAAATTTAGGAGCATCCCAACGGGGCAAAATTTTGTGCAAAACTTCCAGGTTGCCTTCGCCAAATTGTCTGCCTATAGCCCCTTGACCCAGAGCGTAAGTTTAAGGTAACTATGACCAAGCGTATCTCCCATTTGCTTTTGGTTGCTGCATCGATCGTTGTTTTCGCAGGATGTACTACCCAACCCACGGGCACGATCGCCCCTGCGGGCAACAATCCTACGGCCAGCCCTGCCGCTAGCACCGACAACAAAAATCTCAAGAATGTTCGAGTGCAATTGTCTTTTTTGATGCAAAGCTTAGATGCCGCTTTGATTGTGGCAATTAACAAAGGCTACTTTGCTGAAGAAGGTCTGAACGTAAGCTTTGAGCGCGGTTTTGGCAACTCTGACACCATTAGCAAACTTGGTACGGGTAAGTTTGATCTGGCATTTAGCGATATGTATAATGCCCTAGAGTTTAATGAAAAAAACCCTGGAGATAAACTGTTAGGTGTTGCCATTACACAAAGCAAAGCACCCTTCTCGATTTTGTCTCTCAAGGAGAAGGGAATCAACTCTCCAAAAGACTTGAGTGGTAAGTTGTTGGGCGCTCCGGCAGGAGATGGGCCGCGCAAGTTGTTTCCCGTATTTGCCAAATCAACGGGCATTGATGCAAGCTCAGTAAATTGGACGACCATGGAGCCAAAACTGCGGGAAAGCTTCTTGTTGCAGGGCAAAGTCGATGCAATTAGTGGGTTCTCAACGTCTGCGATTCCGTCGCTGCTCAAAGGGGGCAAAAAGATGGAAAACATCAACGTTTTCTACTACAACGAAAATGGGATGGACTTCTACGGCAACGTGATTTTAACCAGGGCCGATTTTGCTCAGAAGAACCCTGATGTCGTGAAGGCGTTTGTCAAGGGTTATATGCGGGGGCTGCAAGACGTGCTCAAAGATCCGACTGCTGGGTTAGATGCAGTCATGGCAGCAGATCAGAGCAAACTGATGGATCGCGAGGCTGAAAAAGTGCGGTTGCAAATTGCCCTAGAACGGATGTATATCACACCCGAAGCGGAGACATTAGGGTTGGGTGCGGCTGACCCAGCGCGACTAGAAAGAACCATTCAGCAAACTGTAGAAGGGTTTGGCCTCAAGAGCACCCCCAAAGCTGCTGACATTTTTACTGATCAGTTTCTCCCTGCCAAAGAGCAGCGACAAGTTCCAGCGCAGAGCGATCGTAAGCCTCTCAGCTAATGGTCAGTTCTTCTAACCTATGAAACCCTGTTCTCAGCAAGCCCTACTGCTTCCTCCCTCACCCCTCCTTCCTCCTCATGACCCACCCCCTGACCAATGAAGCCTCTACCGCTATAGCTTCCGGCAATAGCTCACCCCTCCTTGAATTTGACCGAGTGGGTTTGGAGTATCCCTTTGAGGGAGCAATGCGGCGCATTATCGACGAGGTGACACTCTCGGTGAATGCGGGTGAATTCGTATCATTTGTGGGCCCAAGCGGCTGTGGCAAAACGTCGATTTTGAGGATGATATCGGGATTAAATCCGGCTGCGATCGGCACTATCAAATATCGTGGAACTCCGATCGCAAAGCCGCTTAAAAATGTGGGGATTGCCTTTCAAAATCCGGTGATGCTGCCCTGGCGCAATACGATCAATAATGTGCTTTTGCCTCTAGAAGTCGTAGAGCCTTATAAGGGAGAGTTTCGCCAGAAGAAGGCAGAATATATCCGCATGGCCCAAGATCTGCTGGCAACCGTGCGATTACAAGACTTCCAAAAACAATATCCCTGGCAACTGTCGGGCGGCATGAGACAACGAACCTCTCTCTGTCGAGCATTGATTCACCAGCCAGAGATTTTATTGCTTGATGAACCGTTTGGCGCGTTAGATGCCTTTACCCGTGAAGAAATGTGGGTGATGCTTCAGGCGTTGTGGATGCGGGTAAAGTGTGTGGGGGTGTTGATCACCCATGACTTGCGCGAAGCTGTGTTTCTGTCAGATGTTGTCTATGTGATGAGTCCGCGACCGAGTTCGATTATTTACAAAGTGAAGATTGACTTGCCTCGTCCTAGAACTCTGGATATGGAGCTATCTGACGAGTTTAACCACTACTTTTCTAGCATTCGTCGTAATATTCATCACAACTGATCTGCACCGTTGAGCGTTGCAATTTGAGCATAATCAGGAGTTTGCATGAAAATAAAATACCAGGGAATCGAAACCTGGCTACATGATTAACTCGCAGATCCCTAACTCAGTGCTTTGCTCTTAGTAACTCATACATCATTCACAAATTTTTTAGCATTAGCCGAAACGATCGCAGTTTTATCTACCAGTCTTACAAGTTGCAATCACTTATGCAAAAATTTCTCAAATCCAAATCGGCTGGTTTTCTGTTGCCGTTTTTTGCCACGATCGTTCTTTTTGTGGTGTGGGAGCTATTTGTAATCATTTTTAAGATTCCTCAGTTTAACCTGCCCGCTCCAACTAATATTCTGCAAGCAACGATCAACTTTGCGCCTCAACTGACCATCAATGCTCTGCGAACCCTGTGGACAACCCTATTGGGATTTGTGATTGCTTTGGGGGTCGGCGTTGTGTTGGGCTTCTTGATCGGATATTCGAGAGTCGCTTATTTAATGCTATATCCATTACTAGTTGCATTTAATACAATTCCAAAGGCGGCGGTGGTTCCGTTGTTAGCCATTTGGTTTGGGGCGAATGCTGTCCCCGCGACGATTACAGCATTTCTGCTGGCGTTTTTTCCGATCGCAGTCAACGTTGCTTTGGGGTTAGACACAGTTGAGCCAGAGATGAAGGAAGTACTACTGTCTCTCGGTGCATCTCAGGTAGAAATCTTTCAGAAGGTTGGCTGGCCGCATACCTTACCCTATGTCTTTGCATCTCTCAAAATCGCCGTTTCGCTCTCTTTTATTGGAGCCGTCATTTCTGAATCGGTTGCCTCTAATGCAGGTTTGGGATATTTGATCGTGCAGGCAACTGCTGACTTTAACGTACCCTTAGCTTTTTCTGCACTGTTAATTTTGGCTGCGATGGGCGTTGTTTTGTATAGCTTCTTTGTGTTTCTTGAGAAGAAAGTTATCTATTGGGCACGGTAGCGATCGTTGGAAACTTGCATACGGAGCCGAAGCCCAGTTTCAGTGCTCTGATTGGATCGGGTTGCCAAAGTTAATAGCTGCGCTGCAAGCTCCTGAAGCCTCGATTCTTAACCATTGGGGGGAAGGTTGTTAGTCTACGATCGGTTCTTGGTGAACCCAGGGTAAGTTTAGGGTTTGTAGAAGCTGGCTCCACATTTGGCTTGCTTCAGTATTAGTGGTATTGGCAAAATACCGCGTTGCTGCTCGATCAATGGCGTTATACCAAATTTGATTCTCAATATAGGTTCGCTCAAGCGCCGATGAGGCTTTTAGCTGCGCCTCTAATTGGGGAGTCATGGGAAGGCGACGAACCCAGCCATCGATCGCTAAATCCGGTTCAATGGTGCGATCGAGTTTGCAATCGAGATTTAATCGCCATCGGTAAGTTTGATTCTGCTTGAGCATATACTTAGGAGCATTCGGAAGTGCTATCTTAATTACACCTGGCTTATTAGGTAATTGAATTGCTGCATGATAGATTGTTTCTCGCTCGTTGCCGCTTAACAGCAAGAATTCAATACGGCTGAGTTGCTCTGAACGATAGGGAACATAAAACCAAAAGGTCGGATAAGCAGAGAGGGTAAAGTCTTGGCCATTGTTCGCAACGATCGCAGTTAACGGTTTGGGAGTTTCAGGGCAGGCTGTTTCGGGGCGGCTCGTTCCAGGAGTTGAATTGCCGGAAGGTGTGCCTGTATCTGGGGCTTTGGGGAGAATTTGGGCGAGAGCAGGAGAAGTGCAAAATATCGCCATGATGAAAGCGATCGATCTTGAGTGAATGTTGAACATTGAATTAAACCTCTGGATGAATTAAGAGACCCTGAGGGGCAAGTGCAGAAATAAAATTCGGCAACAATGAATTCTCGTAGGGGTGTGGCGCGGTAATGCCCTTCAGGGGGGTACATTATTGATCTACCAGTCCCTTCGGAGCAATTTGGTTTGCGATCGCGATTGTTCCGCTTGTGAGTAAAAGTGCGATCGCCGATGGGACAAAGGGAATCCATAAGCTTTGTGCAAATGCAAGCCAGCAGCAGCCATAGAGAACAAGAACCGCAGAACCGAGGACCAAGCCTTGCTCGGAAAGTCTACGGAATCGCCACAGAATCAGACCTCCAACGAGTGACCAGCTTAGAACCCAAATGGCATCGCCCCAGAAAGGAAGCCAATGAATTAAACGCCGCCGATCTTCAACTGCGCTCAACAGTTGACTAACACTGTGAGCATGAACCTGTAAGCCCCGCAGCCGACCATAGGGCGTATTGTGCAAATCGGGAATGCTGGGCGCAGTGATCCCGACTAAAACTACTCGCTCGACCACTAAGTCTGACTTGAATTCGCCAGTGTTGCGAAGAACATCTCGAAACGTGATTTGTCGGGCGATCTGCTGTGGGTTTAAGGTACGACGATAGCGAATTAGCGATTGATTGCCACGATCGTCTAAGTTCTGATATCCCCCACTGTGCCTTGCTAAACGTCGAACTAAAGTTGAACCCAATTGCCACTGATTTGCTTGAACTGCGATCGCAATCTTTTTAGATTGAAAGTAGCGTGCAGAGAGTTGTAACGCAAAAGAGTAGGAAGCTGGGCAGCGAGAAGAAGTTGCAACTGGGTTGGGGCTGCGGGATAGTAAGTAACGACGCACAGTAGAGTCTTGGTTGCCCGTCTGTTGTTCATCGCTGTGCAAATCAACAAATCCAAGCTGATCTTCTGAGAGCTTTTGCGGGGGTGCGATGCTTTTCTCAGAGATACTATCGATCGAGCAAATTGGAACAAACAAAGGATCGCTCAATTGCTCAATCAGTTGGGCTTGTCCCTTTCCCACAGGCTGATCTCGGACAATATCAACGCCGATCGCCGCAGGTTTTCCCTGTTTTAGCTTCTGCAAAAGTTGAGCTAAGGTTGCATCGGGAATCGGATGGCCATATTGACGAATATCTTCTTCATCCGCACCGACAATGACCAATCGCGGATCAATCGGTTCGATGGGTTGTTGTCGCATAACCTGATCGAAGGCTTGCAGTTCCCAGGCTTGTAATATTCCCTGCGATCGTGCCCACAGCGTCAGACTAGCTACCAGCAAGCTTGCTAACATTACACCGTGTAATTTAACCTTTGGCAAAAAGGAGCGACGTGGCAGAGCATTAGATCCCTTGCCTTGCAGTGCTTGCCAAGTAGGAGGAACGTCAGCCGGATTTTGATAGAGGATGGGTAGCCAAGTTGCACCGGGCAAGTTTTGGAACTCTTCTAATCGTTCTTGAGATCGCCGAACTGCGGTATATAAGGATTGATCCTTTTCATATTCTGATAGAAATTCTTTTAGAAAAGACTGTGCTACTGAATCGGGTACTTTCTCCTGCATGAAAATCACGATCGCAATGTTCAGACTTGCCAATCGTTGTGCCAAGCCTAACCCATCACAAGAATTGAAAATCGCAATCTTTAGTCCTTTACGAATTGCTTCTCTCAAAGCATTGCGAAATTGATCAACTTCAAGACTTTCGCGATCGTTCAATGCAATCTTGCCAGTCTGTTGTTCTGTATGACTATGACCCGCAAAAAAGAATAAATCCCAACCGCGATCGTCTCGAAGCCGATGGATCAATTCTTGGGCCGTCGGCTGATGCAGAAATATCGTATCTGCTTGCTTGAGTTGTTGAATCGCTGTTTCGTCGGGTGTTAAGTCGAGTTGAGCACGATCGCCTAGAACTGCCAGAATGCGAACAAGTTTAGAGGTTGCAATGGCGCGATCGGGCTGTTCTTGCTCAAAATCAGGAAAGCTATACCCCACGCCAACCTGGGGATAATCACGCAGCAAATCCCACGCTTGCCAGGGAAGCTTCCAGAGTTGAGGTTCTCTTGCTTGAACAACAACCCGAATGCGATCGGGATAGCTCGCTAGTTCTCTGGCGAGTCGCTCTCGAATTTTTTGCCATCCCTCAGCCGCCGTAGATTGCAGCCAGGCTCCCATATTCATTTCTAGTGCTTTTGCAAACTGACGACACGCTTCAATATCTTCGCGGGTCGATCGATGGGTGACTAAGTGTTGATCAACTTCCCAATCATCTGAATGCTGATTTGAGCGATCGAGAACAGTGAGACTACGAAACGTCTGCTGCCAACACAGATATAAACTTTCGATCTCTAAATTAGCAGGTAATCGACCTTCAAGTTCTGCGATCGGGGAGCCATAATCTTCGCGCAATTGCAATGTGACTGCAAAGCCTTGCTCGAAGCTCCCTTGCCCAATTTTCAGCACCGCCACTCTAGACATAGCTTACAGGTAGTTTATTTCAGGAGATTAGGTTAAAAATTCTTCGAGAACATAAGCATCGTTTAGTTCAATTTTGACTTGAAAGCGAGTTCCAGCAGGCGGGCTAAACCGCAAATCGATCGAATTATCTTTACCCCTAGTAGCTTCATCACTTCTCGTTTCAGCTTTTAGTCGAGTTTCTCCCAAATCTGACAGCACACTCACTTTCAGATAAGGTGGAAGCGGTGACTGAGGCATAACAGATTGAACTTGCAGGAACACCCCCAAGCGATCGCTGGTCTTCGGCATAATGGCAACAATTAGGGCGATCTGATGTTGATCGAGTTGCAGCCCCAGATCAATCAATCTTGCTCTCCGAATGCCAGCGAGTGGATGGTGAGGGGCAATCTTCCCTAAGCTTAGAGCCGCTTGCCAGCGAGTTTCCTCCTGTTGAGCCGTCTGAAGCAATTCGACTAGAACATTGATTGCTTCTGGGTGGTTCCCTCCAATCTCTCCAAGAACACCCGCAGCTTGTTGTCGAATTTGCTCCGAAGAATTGGATTGAACCAAGCGTAGGATAGGCGCGATCGCCTCCAAAGCTTCAGGCTGAGAAGACCCTCGTACCGAAATCGCTTGAGCAGGTGCGAGCACGGCTTCTACTGCTTGCCAAGTCTCTTCAACCTTCTGGTTTAACCATTGGCGCAAATTGACTGGGGCCATCGTTTGAATAGGTTGAGCGGCTTCTGCTTGCTGTCGTCGTTGACAGAGCAACTGTCGCCAGAATTCATTTGATAAAATTGCAGCCCACTGATCAAAATCAACTTCGAGCCGAGGGCAATAAGGGGTAGGCTGACTGAGCTTTTCGAGCAATGATTCGAGTCGATCGAGCGAGCATGTGGGTAAAGTCATCGCGATCACATCGCTTTCTAGATTCAGCGATCGAGCCGTCCAGAGAACATTTAAGTTTTCGATGAGATCTTGACGATCGAGGGTATAAAGTCGTCTCATTATGTCAGCTTTCCCAGCTTTTAAGCGTTGATGTGTTGCAAATCCCCAAACCCGCAACCAATGCTCATCTTCTTCCACATTCATTTGAACTGCCAAATAGTAATTGGCTGCCCAAGTGGGAATCTCAAGCCATTCAAAGGGAACACAAAACTGGTCAGGGTTGACTGTCTCACTTGGAATTAGAGCAAGCTTAGTTTCTCCAATCTGAAGCGATGCACCTGATAGGAATTCCCAGATACTAGATGCTGCGTTGGGTACGATCGTAATCGGTTCATCAAACTCAGATTTTAGCCAAGCCATGACTGTTTGTAGGCATAGATGGCTAAGATAAGCATTCCGTCGCGCCACATCATTTGAGTAAGCTTGGCTTTGGGCGATCGCTTCAGCTTCGTGAATTGGAGAAATCTCTAGCCACAACTGCTGAGGACATTCATTCATTCGATAGTTTAACTTCAGCCCGCTCATTTTCCCCTCCCCCGTATGGGTACTTCATTACTGTATTGGCGCGTTAGCCACAATTCTATGTATGCTGCTAAATGTTCAGTCATGGTGAGAGAAATTCGATGTTGAGCTTGCACCCATTCTGCGATCGCATTCAATAATTGACGATGCGATCGCTGATATCGACGCGAGACAGTTCCTTGATTTACACTGACCTTGGCTGCAATCTGAGTTTGGTTTAATCCTTGGGCATGAAGCTGTAAAATCACCTGATCTTTCTCATCAAATTGCTGCAATTGAGCAGAAAGTATCTGGTCGATTTGTGCTAGTCGAGCTTGATAGTCTTGGGCTGATTGCTCCTCCTCTATGTCTGTAAGCGGATTTTCTGAGAGTAAATGCTCTTGAGTGACAACGCGCTTATTTTTATCATCATCTAATGATTCGATCGTAGGTGAAGCCTGATTTGCTTTGATGCAAGTTGCCAGCATCAGTCGAAAGCTTTCTAACGTAAGAGATCGATTCAATGGCGGACCATAATGCCGATTGAAATATTCTGTAGCATGATGATACTGCTCTGTGCTGGGTTCAATCCAGCGATCGCCCGATTTACTATAAACCTCAAATAAAGCGTTTCTAGCCGCAACATAAACCGGAAGCTTAGTATCTTCAATGCCATTAATGGTAAGTCTGCGCTTTAATTCTCGCTCACTGATCCTTTTGAGGGCATACCAGATCGAATATTTGCCCTGCCCTGTTTCTTGATGAAAAATATCCCGAATTTTGCTGGCAAATTCTAATCGAAAATGCTGATCTAAGCTATCTTTGTCTGGCTTATGGCGGCAATAGATATCTGCAACTTTATCTAAGTCAGAGGCCAGGCATTTTGCGATGTGAAGATAATGCTCCCAAGTTTTGCCAGGAGTCGCGTAGTCTTTGAAGGTATGAAAGCGATCGAGGGCCGCTTGATAGGAAGGAGCTTCTAAATAGGCAGCTAAATGCCATTGTGCAATCACTCTTTGTCTGTTAGGTGTCGCGTCTTCCGCATACAATTGTAAAAATTCTTGAACAATCGCGGAAGCATTTTCGGTTTGACAAGCTTGCTCAAGTTGAGAATTCTGCTTCTGATAAGAGTTGAAGTGTTGTTTAAGAGCGCCGTCCGATCGCCACTTCAGGGTGCGAGGCTGGTCTTGACGATCCACGATCGCCACAAGGAATGTGTAGAATTGTTCGATAAAATCTCGCCGTGGAATTTTCCCTTGATACATTGCTTATTCTCTCGTCTTAAGGGTGATAGGTACTTGCTAGGGGTATGCTTCGGAGCGAGAGAAGGAGGCTGTTGCAAGAGTTGGCAGCTTAGGAAGTGTACAAAACCTTTTGCCCCGTGGCTACCGTATGTAACACTTAATAAAGTATCTGATTGGTGTGATCGTCGATCTCAATCAGCGATCTCAATCAGCGATCGCATAGGTTACACCCCGATGGAGCAGTTTCTTGACCGCTAGAGCAGCAATTTTTGAAGGGGTACGAATTTGGCCAAAGCCTTCACGCAGATTGCTTGCGATTCGATCGAAGCTACATATCTGTAATAAATCGCGCTCTCCTGAGTAGCCATTGCAGGACAGTCTCTTCTTTGGAAATGATATCGACTCTACCTTCCATGCCCGGTTGAATTCGACATTCCTTACCTCTCCGTGTCAGCGCCAAGCTTTGAGGCTCGATCGTCACTTCATAAATCTGTGCTGCTGTGCCATTATTAGGCTGACTTAAGGCTGCATTAGGGGCATCTGCATTGCGGCTTGGCGGGGCGATCGCATCTGGAGAAATTGTTTTAACGTTGCCGTGCAGTGTGCCATAGTCGGTATAAGGACAAGCAGAAACCCGCAACTGCGTCTTTTGCCCCACTTTTACGGTATCTAAGTCTTGTGAGCCGATTATGGCCTTGATCATCAGCTTTGCATCACTTGGGACAATCATGGCAATCTCTTGCCCTAGGGCAACCGTTTGATCTGCATTGCGTAAATTGAGTTTAGAAACAATGCCGTCTGCTGTGGCTGTAATGGTTGTTTTCTTCAAATCAAGTTCAGTTTGGTGCAAGTCCTGCTGGCTAGTAGAAACTTGCTGTTGAACCTGAATTCGCTGTTGAATCAATGCTTCCCGCTCTTTGTTCAAGCTCGCGATCGCACTCACTCCCGCTGCTTGTTCTTCTCCAATTTTTGCAGTCGCGATCGCAACCTCCGCGTCAGTTGGATTAACCATAGTTTGGGCACGTTGCACCCCTGCCATTGCAGCCGCAACTTCCTGGTGCTGTTGCTGAACTGACAACTGCGCTTGCTCTAGCTCATCTTTTGATAATGCACCCGATTCTGTCAGAGGCTTGTAGCGTTGCCATTTCACTTGAGCCGTTTTCAACGCGGCCTCGGTCGATCGCTGTCTCGCCGAAGCTTCATCAACCTCTGAGATTGCAGTCATTTTACGATCGCGATATTCCCTCGATCGCCGAGTTAATTCAGCTTTAGAAGAGATAATTGCTAGATTAACTCGACTTGTCTCGGCTGTGATTTGGCCATCTAAGGCTTGAATCTGAGCATTGATCTGGAGAATTTGTAACTGAGCTTGCTGAATACTAGTCTGTAGCTGTTGCCGCCTTGTTTGAAGCTGTGAATCATCGATCGTTGCAATTACATCCCCTCGATGAACTGGCTGATTTTCAGTGATGGCAATGTTTAAGATCCTTCCTTCTGCGGCAGCTTGAACTAAGCGAATTTCTCCGATCGGACGGATAACAGCTTGACCTCTAACGGTCACTTTATAGCGGGCAATGGCAGAAGCTGCGATCGCTAGCGTTGTGACTCCTACAATAATCAAGCCACCAAATTTGACCCATCGGCTCATCGGAGGCAGAAATTCTTCGGGCTGGACAGTTGCAAGCACTTTGAAATCTGGATAGCTAACCATAATAACAACTTAAATTTTGGAATTGAGCAATGAATGTTTTTCAGAAAGTCGATTCAGAGATGGAAGAATGCCCAGAAAGGCTAAATGCTCGCCGGGCTGGTGTCTGAGTTCATCAGGAGTTCCCTGAAGCTTTAATCGCCCTTGCTCTAACATCACAATCCAATCTGCCCGTTGAATCACACTTGGACGATGGCTAATCAGAAGGGTGGTTTTGCCCTGTCGGTGAGCTAACAATCGATCTAAGACTTCCATCTCGCTAACTGGATCGAGTGCGCCTGTGGATTCATCTAAGATGAGGATGGGCGGATTGTGGATGATGGCTCGCGCGATCGCTAATCGTTGTCGCTGCCCTCCAGATAGATTTGCCCCAAACTCACCTAATACGGTCTGATATTTATCAGGTAGCTGACTAATAAACTCATCTGCACCTGCAATCTCACAAGCTCTAACCATTTCTGCAAAGGTTGCATTAGGATAGCTAAATCGGAAATTATCAACAATCGATCGACTCCAGAAATGCGCCTCTTGAGGAACTAAAGCAATCTGCTGGCGTAAGCATTCCAGCGAGAGATCCTGTTGATTGTAAAGCCCATAGCGAATGTTGCCAGATTGTAAGGGATATAGCCCAGACAGTAGTTTAACAAAGGTACTCTTACCACAGCCTGACTTACCAATTAATGCGATCGCTTGTCCACCAGGAAGCTTTAGAGAAAAGTCTTGCAGCAGATCAACTCGCCCCGCATGGTGAAAATTGAGATTGCTACAGACAATATCTGTATGAGCAGGAATCTCTGCCCAAGGCTTCTTAAAGTCGTTTGCATCTTCAGGCGTAGCATCGATCACCTCAGACAATCGCTGAATCACAACCTGAGCCGTAATAAATTCGTCAACCAAGCCAATTACTGAACTCAGAAACCCCAGAAAATTCCCGCTCATGCCATTGAAGGCTAGCAATTGCCCCAAGCTCAGCGTGTGGTCAATAACAAGTGTGCTTCCCATCCACAATAGAGCTACCCCAGTACAAGAAGACAAAATCCCTGTAATTGTGCTGCTATACAATCCGAGCTTCATCATGCCCCAGCGCAGGTTTGCCAATCGTCCAAAATTGCTCTGATATTCATCCCAGGCTTGCGGTGTTGCCTGACTGGTTTTCAGAACTTGAACTCCGCGAAATGTCTCCACTAGAAATCCTTGATTTTCAGTGTTCAACACAATCTGATTCCGCGTTTTTTGTCGCATTGCTGGGAGAAACAGCAGGTTTACGAATGCAACCAGAATGAATGCTGTTAGGGAAGCAAGGGTAAGCTGCCAGCTATAGTACAGCATGAAGAAAAAGGAAATGAACGCAATGAAGAACTGGCTCGGCAACCCCAAAACCATCTGAGCAACCAGCGCATTGATGGTGTTTACGTCAGAAATGCGGCTTACGACTTCTCCACTACGCCGTCCCTCAAAATAGTCTAACGGTAGATGTAATAAGTTTCGACCATATTCTAATAACAATCCCAACTGCAATCGCTGCCCAAAATGCCCAATTAAATGAGACTGAACTAAGCCCACTCCACTGCGGAAAATGGTCATCACAATCACTGCGATCGCAACGACTGATAAAAGCTGTAAGTCTCCCCGCACTAACACATCGTCGGTTAATAGCTGCATCATCAGGGGAGATGTGAGGGAAAGCAACCCGATCACAATGTTGATCAAAATCGCCTGAAACAGCAGGAAGCGGTAGGGCAACACTCGCTGAAGAAATTGCCCAAACCCGTTAATCTTATCTTCTGGCTGCTGATAGAAGCGACTTTCATCAGGAGATAACAGCAACATAATGCCATTCTCCCAGCCAGCCATTAGCTCTGGTTGTGTGAGGTGGCGCATCCCAACACCGGGGTCAGCGATCGTATATTTCCGACCTTTTTGGCCATACAAGACTACCCAGTGATAACCTTTCCAATGGATGATTGCGGGTAGTGGAATTTCATTTAAACGATCGATAAGCTGCTCATTTGCTTTGACTTGCCGAACATTGAATCCAAGTTCTTCTGCTCCTCGTTTCAATCCCAGCAAAGAAGTTCCCCGCGCGCCTGTTCCAACAGCTTCTCGAACTCGACTGAGGGCAAAAGTGCGACCGTAGTATTTGGCGATCGTTGCAATACTCGCTGCACCACAGTCTTCTTCGCTATGTTGCTGAACAATAACCTGTTTCATTAAATCATGCCCCAAACGATTGAGTAGAGCGTGAATCGATCAATAAAAGCCTCTGCTGCTTGCAAACTCCGGAGACAGAGGCTTTTTGATATGACAAACGCTCTAGGTTTCTAGCTTGACCGAAGTTGAGAGTAGCTTACTTGGCTTGAGTGATTAGGCATAGACTTCGTAGTAAACGTTATACTTTGAACCGCTACCCGAAACTGACGCGACGGCGAGTCCGTTGGTTGGCCTTGAGACAGTAAAGCTACCCAAATGATCGTCACGACCCCAATCTTCATCGAACAGGCTAACAGTTTCAAAGGTTTTGTCAAAATATCTCAACACGTTAACAGACCGAACATCACCTGTTGACATCGTCTTATCACCCCAAACCTTATTACCCTGGAATTTGATGTAAGCATCATCAGCACCTGCGACATCTGCACGTGATACAACCGATTCGATGGAGTAGATCTTCAGAAACATGCCGCCTTCTACGATCTCAGATTGTTCGGCAGTCAATTCGGTAAATAGGGTTTCGTCGATCGCATTCAATTGATTGAGAGTAGACATTGTATTTCTCCTTAGTGTTGACTTTTTCAGGATTGAGTCGGTTAGAAAGAGTAGACTGTTCTCCTGTTTGAGCGAGCTTGTTTTGTTCGCTCTGTTCCCTACTTGGGGCAGCTTGTTTGCGATTATGCAAGGGTGTGAGAAAGTTTTCGGAAATTCAGTAAGGAAGTATCAATCGAGACTTAGAGTATGCTCAGGACTGAAGCAATGCAACTTGTGTATGATGCACAAGCAAGAAAACCCTTCAGATTGACTCAAACCCATGAAAACATTGACTTGGCATCAATGGCTTGAGACAAGTAGATTCGCACTCATCACTATTTCGCTCAATGCGATCGCACTTCTGTCTAGCCCCGCCACTGCTCAAATTGCTCCTGATAATACGCTTGGTTCAGAACGATCGCTCCTGAGGCAAAACGTTATCATTAACAATCGAAATAGCGATCGTATTGAAGGCGGCGCAAGGCGAGGCGCAAACTTATTTCACAGCTTTGAACAGTTCAATATCACTGATGGGCAACGCCTCTACTTTGCGAACCCAGACGGGGTAGTTAACATTATCAATCGGGTTACAGGTGGCAATTCATCAAATATATTAGGGACATTGGGTATACAAGGAAGCGCAAACTTATTTCTTCTGAATCCGAACGGCATTATTTTTGGTAAAGATGCTTCATTAGATATGAAAGGCTCATTGGTTGCGACAACTGCAAATCGCCTACAGTTTGGAACTCAAGGCTTCTTCAGCACTGACGATCCTCAAGCACCACCTTTGCTGACGATTAATCCTTCAGCGCTCTTATTCACTCAAATCACACCGGGAAAGATTCAAACCCAGTCTGTTGCAGACGCAGGTAGAGACTTAGTTGAAGCTCCGCTCTTTGGGTTAAGAGTGGCGAATAGCCAGAATCTTCTCTTGATTGGGGGAGATGTCATCATTCAAGGAGGCTTGCATACACTGGGCGGAAAGTTAGGAATCGTAGCAGCCGCAACTCCGGCAACTGTTGAATTAAGCTCAGATCCGCGTCCCTTCGTTCGGCAAGTTTCTAATACTTCTGCCCGTGCCAATGTCTTAATTAACCAAAATGCATTCCTAAATGTTATGGCAGACGGTGGTGGAGAGATCCAGATCAATGCTGAAGGCATCAAAATTCAAGAGGGTAGCCGCTTACTCGCTGGAATTGATGAAGGCTCAGGCAATAGAGACAGTAAAGCTGGAGATATCATTTTAGATGCAACCGGAAACATTGAGGTTTCGAGAAGTTCAATCCAAAATGCCCTCTTTGGTAGGGGAGCGAGTGGAGATCTGGTGATTCGGGCGCGATCGCTAGTCTTAAATAAGGAAGCTATCTTGCTTGCCGCTACAGCCTCGCAGGGCAATGCGGGACAGGTAAAAATTCAAGTTGCGGATTCCGTGATCCTCACAGAGAGTGCAAAGATTTTTAATGTGATCGACCTGGGTGATCCCAAGTCGATCGGTATAACAGGAGGCATTTTTCTAGAGGCAAATTCGCTAACCATGACGGATGGGTCTCAACTCGGTAGCTACACGGGTGGCATTGGCAATGTCGGCGATATTGTGGTCCAAGTGCGCGGCGACGCAATATTGACTGGTATGAATTCTCAAGGCTTGCGAAGTGGCATGTTCAATGTCGTTACATCCGGAGCCGTGGGTAATGCTGGAGATATTCGCTTGAGTGCTGGTTCTCTCTCCATCACAAATGGGGCACTCTTACAAACCAGTACCTATGGACAGGGAAATGCGGGCAATGTCAAAATTCAAGTGCAAGATCGCTTTCTCCTCGCTGGTGAAGCGGCTGGCATTTATGATGGAACGAGCATCTTTTCCGCCGTCGGACTGGATGCAGTGGGCAAGGGTGGCGATATCGACATTCAGGCTGGCTCTCTCACGGTCTTGAATCTCGCAGAATTGACAGCTAACACCTTCGCCCTTGGTAATGCGGGCAATATCACGATCCAAGTGCGAGGGCAAGCAATTTTTGACGATGGTGGCGCTTTCAGTGCAGTCGGAAATTCACCGCTTCTAGGGTCTGGCAATGGCGGCAACATTCGCATTTCAGCTAACCAGGTTGAACTGCGAAACGGGACTGCTTTAGTAACGAGAGTGAGCGATAACAGTCGCGGCAATGCAGGTAGCGTTACCATCACAGCAACCGAGCGTGTCATTATCGATGGTCGGAATAGCGATGGAGATAGGAGCGGTATT
Source organism: Leptolyngbyaceae cyanobacterium CSU_1_3 (assembly GCA_012034655.1). GTDB lineage: Bacteria > Cyanobacteriota > Cyanobacteriia > Leptolyngbyales > Leptolyngbyaceae > JAAUOZ01. The sequence goes on from JAAUOZ010000015.1 coordinate 18,714, forward strand.
TTCACCCAAGTTAATCCGGGTGCAGTGGGAGATGCCAATAATATTCAAATTACAACCGATCGCCTAACGCTCAGCAATGGCGGTCTACTGGAGGCGAATATCGAGGGTGTCGGTAGAGCTGGTGATATCGGCATCAATGCTCGCATTTTAGAAGTTTTAACCGGAGGAAAGTTAGTGACCACAACTTCGGGTAGTAGCTCTGCGGGAAATATTGTGATTGAGAGCGATCGTATTAATCTTTCAGGTCGCGATAGTGGATTGTTCGCGAATGCTGAAACAGGGGCAACGGGGCGCGGTGGTGATATCAATGTGAATGCTCGTCGATTATCGATCGCAGATCAAGCCAGCATTACAGTCAGTAGTCTCACTGGACAGGCTGGAAACCTAAACATTGCAGTAGATGAGATTTTACTCAATCGAGGACGGCTTACGGCTGAATCTGGGAGAGGCAGCGGGGCAGAAATTAATTTGAGCCAGATCGAAAGCTTACTTCTGAGAAATAACAGCTTGATTTCAGCTCAAGCATTTGACAATGCGACGGGAGGCAATGTGACGGTGAATGCAAAAAATGGCGTTGTGGTTGCAGTTCCAAATCAGAACAATGACATTATCGCGATCGCATCTCAAGGCAGAGGGGGCAACATCTCGATCACAACCCAAGGTCTTTTTGGGATTGAGCAACGGGTTGCAACTCCTGGAAATCAAACCAATGATATTGATGCAAGTTCTCAGTTTAATCAATCAGGCGCAGTCACCATCAATCGTCCCGATATCGATCCGACTCAAGGCTTAGCTGAACTGCCCAGTGAACCCAGATCTCCCCAGCCGTTGGCAAGCTGCCAGCCAGGAAGGTCGCCTGGTGGGCGTTTCATTGCAACAGGGACAGGAGGTTTACCTTCTCATCCCGACGAGCCTTTGAGCAATCTAGGAAGCCTTGACGATTTGGCTCTCCCGGCTCAATGGAGCCATGCAGAAGCTCCGAATTTGATCGAAGAAGCCCAAGGCTGGATTATTAACTCACAAGGTGAGATTACTCTAGTCGGCCGTCAGTCTTTAGCATTGCTCTGTGATGTAGATCGCTCAAAAAACTAAGATATATATTATGTTCAAAACGATTCTACTTGCTCTGTTTAGCCTGATTCTCGCCCTGGGACTTTCGATGCTGCCCGCCAATCCATCGACCCCAAATTCTTTGCTGCAACAAGGATTAGAACTCTATCAAAAGGATCGCTTTACTGAGTCGATTCAGCTTTACCAACAAGCGATCGCAGACTACACAAAACGCAAAGACTCACTCAGCGAAGCTCTAGCCCAACGCTATCTCGCTCTGGCATATCAAGAATTAGGACAGTGGAAACAGGCAAAAGCAGCAATCGATCGCAGCCTAGAACAACTCAAAACACACCCTGCTCAAAATTCAACTTATTCTGAAGTTTTGGCTAAAGTGTTGAACACTCAAGGACGCTATCTATTTCAAACTGGGCAAACCCAAGCAGCATTAGAAACTTGGAAACAAGCCACACTGAACTATCAAAAAGCAGGGCAAGACGCAGGCGTGATCAGTAGCCTAACGAATCAAGCTATCTCCCTACAGACCCTTGGGTTTAGTGTTCAGGCGCAGACCACACTCGCCGCCATTCACCAAGCGTTGCAGCAGTCTAAAAATACTGCACTCAAAGCAGAAGGACTGAGCTACCTTGGAGAAGCCTTGAGAAAGCTTGGTAGCTTGAATCAATCTAGGCAAATTCTGCAAGAAAGCTTAACTGCAACAAAAGATCCAACGATTCGCAGCAAGATTTTACTAGAGTTAGGCAATACAGAAAGAGCGATCGCCAGTCGGAGTCTAGCGATCGGGCAAGAAGCAGAATCGACCCAACAGACGCAAACCGCATTAGACTACTATCAACGATCGCTTCAGCTTGCACCTTCCCCTCCTCTTAAGCTTCAAGCGCAACTCAACCTATTTAGTCTATTAGTAGAAACCCAACAAACTGAACTTGCAACCCAGCAATGGCGAACCATTCAACCGCTTCTGACCAACCTATCCGCTACTCGCAATAATATCTATGCTCAACTCAATGCGGCTCAAAATCTGGTCAACCTCAAACGCAATGCTAAAACCTTTCCTACTGACTTAGAGATTGCTCAACTCATTACAACAGCTTACAAACAAGCACAAACTCTCCAAGATCCTAGAACCGAATCCTATGCGTTAGGGCAACTCGGCGAGCTATACGAATCTACTCAGCAATGGTCAGAGGCACAAAAGCTGACCCTTCAAGCCCTTCTCCAGATCGAAGGATTGCAAGCTCCCGATATGCGCTATCGCTGGGAATGGCAACTCGGACGATTGTTCAAGCAGCAAGGCGATCGACACAATGCAATCGAAGCCTATAAAAGAGCAATTACTGCTTTACAATCTGTGCGAGAAAATCTTCTCTTGGTCAATCCTGATGTTCAGTTTTCCTTTCGCGATCGTGTTGAACCTATCTATCGCGACTTCACCGCTCTACTCTTACAATCTACAACCGAGCCACCGCAACTTCAATCTGCGATCGCCAACATTGACTCTCTGCAACTCGCAGAACTCGAAAACTTCCTCCGTTGTGATCTTTCTCAAGCGGCTTCACTCAGCCAAAATCTCGATCGCATTGATCCTCATGCTGCATTCATCTATCCGATTATTTTGAGCGATCGAATCGAAGTGATTGTTCGGCTACCAGGACAAGCCCTCAAGCATTACACTACAATGATTGATCAAGCTACAGTCGAAAGAACCCTGCGAGAACTCCGCCAAGCTATTCTAAGAACCAATGCGAGTCCTGTTATCGAACGCGCCAAACAAGTCTATTCATGGCTGATTGAACCATTGGAATCAGATTTAACCAAGAACATTGAAACCTTAGTCTTTGTTCTAGATGGAGATTTACGCAACATTCCGATGTCGGTTCTCTATGATGCCAAAACCGATCAATACTTGGTCGAAAAATCTTATGCGATCGCACTTCTTCCCAGTTCCCAACTCTTCGATCTGCGGACACTATCACAGCGTGGCAAAGTTCTAGGCGCAGGAATCAGCGAACCTTTACAAGTGGGCAAGCGACGATTTAATGCCCTCAATGCTAGCGCAGAACTCACTCAGATTCCAACGATCGCAAAAAACGAAATTCTGCTCAATGCAACCTTTACTCAGACTAACTTACAGGAGAAGCTGCGATCGCAAGAATTCTCGATCGTGCATCTAGTTACCCATGGTCACTTCAGTTCTAACCCAGAAGAAACCTATCTTCTCATCCATAGTTCTACTCCATCATCAGGTGAACTGCTCAAACCTAACGATCTCACCCTCTTGCTACAACCGACCAATCGCGCGATCGATTTACTCGTTCTGAGTGCTTGCAAAACGGCTGAGGGAGACAATCGTGCAACTTTAGGGCTAGTTGGGCTAGCAGTGCGGGCGGGAGCGCGAAGCACCCTAGGAACACTCTGGCAAGTCAGCGATGAATCAACCATTCAACTCATGAATCAGTTTTATCATGAGTTGAAACAGTCAGAACTGTCAAAGGCAAAGGCATTGCATCATGCTCAGCAATCTTTACTCAAAGAGGCAAAGTATCAAAACCCTTATCATTGGGCATCTTACATTCTTGTCGGAAATTGGCTGTAGGAACTTGCAGAGCAATAGTTGCAGATATATATTTTCGTAATCATTTGCGATCGTGTTTCAGCTTACTCCAGAGAAACCACCAAAGCTCCAATCCAATTAAGAACAATCCACCTGCTGCTACACCAACCTTGATCTCCAAAGATTGCTCAACCTGCTCAAACTTTCCTTGAGAGGCTGAATGTGGCTTTGGCATTTCAGCCGCTACGCTTCCAGATACTATCCCTAGAAACAGCCCTATGCCAGCTAAACTACCTATAAGCTTGCCTTTACTCAGCATGGCTCAACTCCTTAGGTCAATGTCTTAGGTTGAAAGTTCCGTAACCGCAAGGCATTAGTCACCACAGAAACGGAGCTAAATGCCATTGCTGCTCCGGCAACAATCGGGCTGAGCAACCAGCCGAATAGGGGATATAGAATGCCCGCCGCGATCGGAATGCCTGCCACATTATAGATGAAGGCAAAGAAGAGATTTTGGCGAATGTTTCGCATGGTGGCACGAGAAAGCTGAATAGCAGTAACAATCCCTTGCAGGTCGCCAGAAATGAGGGTGATGTCACTCGCCGCGATCGCGACATCGGTTCCTGTACCAATGGCAATGCCGACCTGTGCTTGAGCCAACGCAGGTGCATCATTGATGCCATCTCCAACCATTGCCACGATTTTGCCCTCAGATTGGAGCTTGTAAACTTGAGCCGCTTTTTGATCGGGTCGGACTTCTGCAAACACCCGATCGATGCCCACCTCACGGGCGATCGTCTCTGCGGTCTGCCGATTATCCCCCGTCATCATCACCACCTCTAAGCCCAATCGCTTCAACGCTCGAACTGCTTGATTTGAGGTCGGCTTAAGAGCATCTGCAATTCCCATTAACCCCTGAAGCTCACTATCAATGGCAATCAAAATAACAGTTTTACCCAAAGATTCTAATTGTTCCTGATCTGGTTGCAACCCTTGAGTGATAATGCCTAGTTCTTGCATCCATTGCTGAGTGCCGATTTGAATCGATTGTTCAGATACCCTCCCTTGGACTCCGCTGCCGACGATCGCCTCAAAGCCCCAAACGTCTTCTAGCGTAACTTCTTGCGACTGGGCATACCGAACAATTGCCTCACCCAGTGGGTGTTCAGAATTTTGCTCCACGGAAGCCGCCAGTTGTAGAAGCCTGAGTTCATGACTGTTTGCAGTTCCCCCAGTGGTGATGAAGTCTGTAACAGTGGGTTGACCTTGCGTGAGGGTTCCGGTTTTATCAAGCACGATCGTCTGAATCTTGTGGGCAAGCTCTAAACTTTCTGCCCCTTTGATCAAAATGCCATGCTCTGCGCCTTTTCCTGTGCCCACCATAATTGAGGTCGGCGTTGCCAATCCTAATGCACAGGGGCAGGCAATAATTAGCACCTCCACCATTGTGATCAACGCCAGGGTAAAGCTGCCCATGGCTATAAACCAGATGACAAAAGTAGCGATCGCAATCGCAATCACAGCAGGCACAAACCAACCCGTTACCTGATCTGCCAATCGTTGAATCGGAGCTTTCGATCCCTGCGCTTGCTGGACTAATTCGACAATTTGCGCCAAGAAGGTGTCTTTGCCAACTCGCGTGGCTCGAAACTTGAAGCTCCCGGTTTTGTTGATTGTGGCCCCAATCACTTCATCGCCTGCCTGCTTTTTGACGGCTACACTTTCCCCCGTCACCATTGCCTCATCGATCGTAGAACTGCCTTCAATCACTTCGCCATCCACAGGAATCTTTTCACCAGGGCGCACGGCTACAATATCCCCTAACTGCACCTCCGCGATCGGCACTTCCATTTCTCGACCATTCCGAATAATGCGGGCATCGCGCGCTTGCAGCCCCATCAGCTTACGAATCGCTTCAGAAGTTTGCCCTCTAGCCCGGTTCTCAAACAGTCGCCCTAACAAAATCAGCGTAATGACGATCGCTGCTACTTCGTAGTAGACGCTGGGCATTAGCCCCTGAGCCGTCAGAAAGCCGGGGTTAATCGTGACAAACAGCGAGTAGAAATAAGCTGCGCTCGTGCCCAAGGCAATCAATGTGTCCATTGTGGCGGTATGGCGCTTCAACGCCTTCCAACCATTGATATAGAACGATCGACCACACCAAAACTGTACCGGAGCCGTGAGAACTGCCTGTAGCCAAAAATTGTGTAGCCAAGAAGGAATGAATGGCAGATGCAACCCGGTCATCATCGGCAGTGACCCTATCAACAACACCGCCCCGATCGCAGATCCTAGCCAAATTTTGCGGGTTAGCGCCTGTGATTCTGCCATCCGTGCCGTTTTTTCGGCATCATCTTCACCCGTCACCCGCTCCAATTCTGGCAGCGAGAAGGCTGAGTAACCCGCTTCATAAACAGCTTCTTGAATGGCTTCTAGGTCTGTACGCTGCAAGTCATAGGTAACAGTTGCTTGTTCTGCACCAAAGTTTACACTGGCTTCAGCGACCCCTGAAACCCTCCGAATGGCTTGCTCAATGTTGTTCGCACAGGCGGCACAACTCATGCCTCTCAGTTTTAAGATTGTAGTATCCATCGTGACCAAGCTTACGTAACGGTGTATCCTGCGGCAACGATCGATCTCATCTCTCACCGTTGCTTTAGGCTGTTGAGTTTCGATTGTGACTTACTTTGTTTTAGGGTCTGCCTCTACTTTTTTTGCGGTTGGGTCGCTTGCGAAGCTGGGAATCAATTGCGAAGCTGGGAACCAATAAAACTCCTGCACAAATACTCTATCCTTACCCTAGCAGGGAACCAAAGAAAACAAGACTGATAGCTCCCTTCTCCCCAGAGGGAAGAGTTGCGGGGAAGGCTTCGCCTCACTTCGTGAGCAGGGCTGTCCGAATTCACGCAGGGGGTCTAATCAGCTTTCAATCTTCACCTTAAAGGCGTATCCAGATCCCCACGTCTCTCTTCCGAAAGAAGGAAAATTTCACCCTTTATTTCACCCTTTAGAGTGAGCGCTATTTCATCCTGATTTCATCCTAATTTCATCACTGTATGACAGATTGAAGAGATGTGCTAATTGGATATTGACTCACCCTGCTAAGGAGTGTGGATTGATCAATGCCGGAGATCTTTGCCCTCACCCCCTAACCCTTCTCCCAACCTAGTGGTCTGTCCAGAAAATTTTGACGGGTTGAAAACCCTCAAAATTTAACCTGAATCAATCTCCTAGCGTTTGGTTACCCGTCAATCATTCATTGACGGACTACTAGGAGAAGGGGAACCGGACTCTTGCTCCCTCTCCCAGATTGGGAGAGTTCTGGGGTGAGGGCAAGACAGCGTTGCAGTTGATGAAATGATTTAATCCACTGATGAAATGATTTAATCCACAACGCCCTCCTAGCATTCTTTTTTCTGGTATTTTATTTCGCTCACTCTTTACTTGGGTCACACAGAACATATGTCTCATAGCTTCTTCGCAAAAACAGGTTTTCTAGCTCTGACGCTAGGGACGATCGTCACCACCCCCTTTCTGAATGCTTGCTCTACTACCACCCAAAATCAAGCTTTGCCTAATCCATCTGCAACCAATGCTGAATCGATGCAAGGTACAAATCATCCCAGTATGGGCGATATGAACCACAGCACCCAACTGGAACTAGGCCCAGCCGATGCCGACTTTGACCTGCGATTTGTCGATGCCATGATTCCCCACCACCAAGGAGCCGTCAAAATGGCAAAAGAAGCACAGCAGAAATCCAAACGTCCTGAAATTCAAGCACTAGCAGCTAATATTATCAAAGCTCAGGATCAAGAAATTAATCAAATGAAGCAATGGCGACAAGCCTGGTATCCCAAAGCCAGTACCGAGCCGATCGCTTACAACTCAAAGATGGGTCATTCTATGCCAATGTCTCCAGATCAGATGCAAGGCATGATGATGAGCATAGATTTGGGCGCGGCAGATGACCAGTTGGATCTGCGGTTTCTCAATGCTATGATTCCCCATCACGAAGGGGCAATAAAAATGGCGCAGGCTGCCTTGAGCCAATCGAAGCGTCCTGAAATTCAAAAGCTGGCTCAAGAAATTATTACTTCTCAGAAGGCTGAAATTACGCAAATGCAACACTGGAAAAAATCCTGGTAAGTAGCTGAATGGAATTAAAGCAAACCAGATACCGAGTTTCGACTGCGCTCAACCCTTCTCCAACAAAGAATTTGAGCATTGAGCGCAGTCAAAATACATACAAATAATTCTGCCTTCCTACTAGGTTGAAAATGTGGAATGTTAGATCTGTGCTCTCTAATACCAATCCCATAAACTAGACGTAAACTGTATTGGTTAACACAGAAAGTGAAAATCTTCTCATGAAATGTTCACACTTTCTTCATCTACAGATTGCAAAGTGAAAGTCGAAACCAATTGCAACTGTTCTGGTTTCTTTCACTGTTAACCTAGTTTGCAAGGAGATTGCAAATGAGTCCTAAAGTTATTCTTGGCTTACTCATTGGCGCTGGCGCTGGAGTGTTATTGCCAATCGGAAACTCATCGGCTACTGCTGCTGTGCTTTCAGAGCGATCTGAGTCGGCACGGCAATCAGCCATCCAGGTTGAAGTGGTTGATTTAGAAGGACGCAGTTCTTCTGAGATGTTGATTGCTAGCAATAGCAGTAGCAACAGCAACAGCAACAGTAATAGCAACAGCAACAGTAACAGTAACAGTAACAGTAACAGCAACAGCAACAGCAACAGTAATAGCAACAGCAACAGTAACAGTAATAGCGATTCTGGCAATTACTGGTGGTGGTTTTGGTAATCGAGTCACGATTGTCCGCCTGATTGAAGCGAGAATTTAAGGGTTTGTAGTTACCTTTTCTAGGAAGGTCTATACCCACGTAAGGGAGCTAAAATCGATTGTTTGAAGTATTATCGTTGCTGTTGAACTTCGACAAGCTAGCTATTTAGCTCCCTTTTTTTTCAATTTTTAGCCATACCCAATGATTCCTGGATAAGCATTTTCCCTTTCTAAGATTGAGCATTATTGTGCTATGAAAATTCTGCAACAGCTACTTGCACCCTATCCAGTCGAGCAGTTTTTGACAGATCACTGGACACAAAAGGCAATTCACATTTCAACAAATGATTCTCAAAAGTTTCACCCTTTTTTCTCATGGGGCGCTTTGAATCATCTGCTGAATTATCATAAACTTTCCGGTTCAGATTTGCGATTCTCGAAAGAGGGCAAGTCATTACCAGACACGCGCAATCCGCGAGAATGGAGCGATCGCCTCCGCCAAGGAGCCACACTGATCATTGATGGTGTGCATCATCGCGTTCCCAGCGTTGCTAAACTTGCAGCCCACCTTCGAGAGGACATTGGTTACGAAACCCATGTCAATTTGTATTGCTCTCCGGCAGAACAGCGAGGATTTGATTGTCACTATGACACGCACGATGTGCTAATTCTACAGGTTGCTGGTGAGAAGAAATGGTTTGTTTATCGAGAAACGGTGCTATACCCGACCTCAGAGATGCCCTCATCTAAACAAAATCAACCAACAGAGCCACCTTATCTAGAATGTTTACTTAAGCCTGGAGATTTACTATATATCCCACGAGGGCACTGGCACTATGCGATCGCTAGCGAACAGTCATCGCTTCATCTGACGGTTGGCATCGAAGGGCAGACTGGGTTAGATTGGCTGGGCTGGCTCATGCGTGATCTGCAAAACAACGCAGATTGGCGACAAAATTTGCCAATGATTGTAGATGATCAGACAATCTCTTTACAACAGCAGTTAGAGACCCTGCGACAGCACTTGATCGAGACTCTCAATCAGCCTGATATTTTGAGCAAATATATTGATAAACTCAGCTATCACAGCTATCCACCTCTTCCAGTTAACTTACCGGCTCAGATGGGAAATGATATTTTCCCAGATTTACTGATGACCCGGTTTGCTTGGTCTCCGTTACATCGCATTCGTGTCAAGCAACTCGGTGAGAGACACTATCAAGTACATATTGGGTCAAAACAAGTTGATCTAAAAGGAATTCCAGAAATACTTGTAGAAAATTTATTCAACCAAAATGAGTTTAGTTTATTCGACATTGCCGATTGGACACCCGATTTAGATTTAGAAGCTGATCTTGCACCCCTCCTCAAAAGTCTTGTCCTTGAAGGAGTTTTGCAAGTTGTCACTGACTGCGATCTTGCGTCAGCAGCGATCTTGTGAATTAACGTGAATGCGATCGCTCCGATCTTGCACCCGTTTCAACAATGCCCTAACCCCGCTCGAAATTAAAATTCTATGCGAGTTAATCATGTACCACCCGCCAGGTTTTAGCTCTGCTCAACCTTCAACCGTCGAGGGTTGAGCAGAGTCGAAACCCGATTCACGGGTCTTTTATTTTCATGCAAACCCCATATGACCCTATGACACAAGCTCTGCTTGCTTTTCGGGCTGAGGCTCTTCGGGCGGCAAACCAATGATTGTGCGATATATCTTCAGGTATTCGATCGCAGACTTATCCCAACTAAAGTCTGATTTCATGCCCCGTTGTTGCAGATCGTTCCACTGCGGCTTAAAGCGGAACCCTTCCCAGGCGCGCACCAGGCAGGTGAAGAGATCCAGCGGTTCGTAGCGATCGAAGCAGTAGCCCGTTCCTGCATGATTTTCTGGGTCGTGGTGGAAGACTGTATCGACCAGACCTCCAGTACGGCGCACGATCGGCACGCACCCGTACCGCAGCGCCAACATTTGGCTAATGCCGCACGGCTCAAAGCGAGACGGCATCAAAAACCCATCACATCCAGCATAAATTCTCCGCGCCAGCGAGTCGTTATACAACAAATAAACGGCCATGCGCCCAGGGTAGCGACCGGCGAGTTGCCACATTTGCGTTTCGTAGTAGCGATCGCCCGTCCCCAACAAAATAAACTGTGCATCGGTGTAAGACATAAAGCGATCGAGAATCTGCAATACCAGATCCAATCCTTTTTGCTCGACTAGGCGTGACACCATGCCCAACAAGAAGGCCTTCGAGTTGACTTCTAGCCCAACTTCTTCTTGGAGCGCAATTTTATTGGGCGATCGATTTGTTAGGGTTTCGGCACTAAAAGTTTGCGCCAGACTCTTATCAACTTCTGGATTGTATGCCTCGGTGTCAATGCCGTTGAGAATACCAGACACCTTGCCGCTAATGAAAGATAGTAATCCTTCTAGCGTTTCTCCATAGGTAGCAGTTTTGATCTGATCCGCATAGGTTGGCGAGACAGTATTCACCCAGTTAGCAAATTGCACCGCCGCCGCCATTGTATTGTGACCTTGCATATACCAGGGACACCAGGTCATCTTTTCCAATTTCCAACGCCACGGGCCTTGATAGGCCAAGTTATGAATCGTAAACACCGTTGCAATGTCGGGGTCTTGGTGCATCCACACCGGAATCATGCCTGTATGCCAATCGTGACAGTGAATGATTTGCGGCTTCCAATAGTTCCACGCAAACTCTGCTGCACCATTAGCAAAGAACGTGAATCGCCAATCTTCATCTTCCCCGCCATACACACGGCGCGGATCAAAAACAGGATGCCCAAACAAATAGAGCGGCACATCAGAACCGGGCAACACCGTTTCATACACAGAGAAGCGATTGAACATGGCATTGCCCTGCCAAATCGGATCGCTAGGAATCTTGATTTTGTCAGGCAGGAACCCATAGTAAGGCATGAAAATTCGGACATCGTGCCCCATTGCTTTTAAAACTTTAGGCAGTGCGCCGACCACATCTCCCATGCCGCCGACCTTGGCGATCGGAGCTACTTCCGCAGCAACAAACAGAATTCGCATGTTAACCCTTGGGTTCCCCTTACGTTGGCATTCTACAATTCACAGCCGAACTGCACTGTCATCATACCGAGTTCGGGTACGTTCTCAAACGTCCAAATTGAAACTCATGGTAAACCTCATGCCGACCCAAATCAGAACGATCGACACAATAGCGATTAGACTAGAAGCAAAAACCAGCAGCTAACTAATTGGAGCTTCGATCATGGGTCTGTTCGATGATTTTAGTCGGTTTCTTGAATCTCGACTTGATGAATTTTTGCAGAACAATCCACATCTTGAACTGCAAGCCTTAGAAGAAAAACTGCGCGAGCAGGAGCAAGAAACCCTTCGACTCATGGCAGATCTGCAACTCACAGAAAAACGGCTTCAAGAAGACATTCTGACGACTGCCCAGGAGATTCAACGCTGGCACATTCGGATTGAGAAAGCCAAATTAGCCGGACGCATGGATCTCGCCGAACCTGCCCAGGCCCATGAAGCCTCTCTACTGCGAGAAGGCAACCAAAAATGGGGGCAAATGGAAATTCTCAAAGAACGGCTCAAGCAAACTGAGGCGTTGCAGCGCAAAATTCAAACTCGTCGCCAAGAAGTGCAAACTGAGTTGACCCAGGCGCAAACCACCCGCGTCACCCAAGCCGAACAACGCTGGGCCGTCAACGCTTGGAACCAAAGCCCAAACCATATTCACAATTCGGCCGATCCGCTAGAGCAGCAGTTTAGCCGCTGGGAAGCCCAGGAAGAGTTGGAGCAGATGAAGCGAAAAATGGGCAAATAAAAATAAGAGAGGCTCAGGCAGTGTCATAGTCTATATTTATCGGCTATGTCTAACGAGAGTTCGATGCTGCTAAAGCCCTCATCCTCCCAGCCTCTTTCTCTCTAGAGGGAAGGAGGAGCCTGACCTGGTATGGCTTTGAAGTCCCTCGCTCTGGGGAGAGGGATTTGGGGTGAGAGCAAAAGTCCGATCGTCGAACTGACGTTATTTTATTGCTGCTCCTTTATTTGTTGTTGATGAACCTTTAAGGCGTAGGCGATCGCATCTCTGCGGCGTTCTTGATCGCTGGAAATACGATCGAAGGTGTTGCCCAACCCAGGGGCATCCCAGGTTTGAGTTTTAGGGTTGATGAAGGAATAAGTTCTGGCCCAGAGCACAGCATCTGAGCCAAACAGTCCTCTTTGGAAGGCGACATTCAGATGATCCACGTATCCTCCCTGATCTAGTGCTGCCAAGGGAGCCTGATTTGCGAGATCAATCCCATTTAACTTCTCTTCGAGGGATAGCTGCATTCCATAGTCTGCGGCCTTTTGTTGAATAATTTTTGACTGGTTGCGGAGGCGCTGAAGCTGGCGATCGTCCGCCTCTTCTGGAGTACACTGCCGATAGCAATGCTGATAGGAGAAACTACCCAGATTCCATACGCCGTTGCCTGGGTCGATGTGCCCATAGTAGGCGCGGGTTCTGCCTCCTGCTGCGGTGCGAGTTCCTTCTGCGTGCCCTACGGTTTTGGCGACGAGCGAATCGCTCCCCCCGTCAAAGAGAGTGGCGATCGCAGACTGAGCGGTGCGAGGCGCAACTGCCTTACCCAATGGTTGAGGTTGAGCAATCTGTCGAGGCATCTTGGGTCTGAGTGCTGGGTTGGGTAGGTCGAAGCTCAGTTCTACAGAGGCTTTTGGCTTGGGCATAGGAGAAGTGCGTTGGGTCGATCGATCTGCCAGTCTAAAATCTAGGGGATCTAGCTCGATCGCTTCCCCTCGAACTGAGCCCAACAAAACAGCAACCATTCCAGATGCGATCAAAAAGAGTTTCTTCACTAAAAGTACTGGGGTGAAACTAAAGCCAACTAGGGGCCGGGTTTCGACTTCGCTCAACCTTCCTCCAGAGAAGATTTTGAGCATTGAGCGGAGTCGAAATGCGTCTGATCAATCATTCTGCCTTCTTAACTTATTGCCGAAAGCTAAACGAGTACCCTGCATACTCATCGCCTTCGTAGAGAATGATCAGCCGAGTTTGTGGATCGAAGGCAAGTGGATACGCCTCTCGCTCAGCTTTGACTCCTTTGCGGACTTCCAAACTGGTCAATTTGCAGTAGGGTTCTTTGACGATCGCCCGGACTCTGGTTTTACGATCGCGCTCTGGAATCGATAGCAACTGGCTCAACTGCTCTCTAGACAAAACTTTTCGAGGCTGCACAATTTGAGCACAACCATCTTTGGGCGCTCTGGCACTGAGGAGATCACGCGGGTTGATGAACATGCCAGCCAGGGCAACCATAGTGCCAGATGCCAACCAATACTTCACAGACTGTCTTCGAGAGCGATGGTGTTTCATATTTTGACCAGGATGCTATTTGGAGATATAGAGATGAGCTAACAATTAATAATACGTTTGTTTTATATATAACAGTACAAATGTACTAAATGTCAAGTATTTTTCTGCAAAACACCTGAAGCACTCTCTTGAAGAAAATGCCGTAGAATAGGAAAGTTGTCTAAAAATCAGCAATCAAGCATCATGGCAGTTCCTAAGAAGAAAACCTCAAAGTCAAAGCGCGACAAGCGCAAAGCCACCTGGAAGCGCAAGGCAGAAGTGCAAGCGCAACGGGCCTTGTCGATCGGCAAGTCAATCTTGACCGGGCGGGCGAAAGGCTTTATCTACCCTGCAAACGAGGAAGAGGAAGAAGAGTAAAGGAGGAGGGAAGAGGGATGAAGGATGAAAGAGTTTGCCGCTTCATTTTTTTCACCTGATTCCTCACTCTTGCAAAGGATGGATGGTTGCGATCACTTTGCTACACAGTTAAAGAGAACTTTGTAGGAGTTAAGCCATGCTAGGCAAGTTTTTCCAGAAGCCAGGAGCAGAGTTGAGCGATCGCGTTCCTCCAGGGCAGCGACTTAGCAAGGGGTTTCCAGTTCTGACCTATGGAGATATGCCCCAGATCGATCGCGACTCATGGCAATTTCAAGTTTGGGGTTTGGCAATCCAGAAGACATTTCGCTGGTCTGACTTTATGGCCATGCCTCAGAGCAGTTTCACCACCGATTTTCATTGTGTCACTACCTGGTCAAAACTAGATGTGCAGTGGATTGGCATCAAGGTGACAGACTTTATGCAATATGTGGAGGTCGATCCCCAGGCAATTCACGTTATGGAACACTGCTATGGCGACTACACCACCAACATTTCGATGGAAGACTTTTTACGAGAAGAAAACTTTTTTGCTCATACGCTTTTTGGCGATCCGTTGCCGCCCGATCATGGTGGCCCCCTGCGGTTGGTCGTTCCTCATCTTTACGCCTGGAAGAGCGCCAAATGGATCAACGGTCTAGAGTTTCTGAATCACGAGGCCCTTGGCTTTTGGGAGCGCAATGGCTACCACCGTCGCGGTGAGCCGTTTGCAGAAGAACGCTACAGCGATCGCTAGATACCCCAAAGTTAGTATTTGATTGCTAGCAGAGCGCAAGCTGGCTGAGCGAAGTCGAAGACGGCAACAACCTCTTACCTTCTTTCAGAGGCCTCTCTAATTAGGCAGGGCAGGCTTTGAAGTTGCATGGCTCGATATTGCTGCTCCGCTAAGTCAACCTGCGATCGCGAAATCGCACCCATCTCGTATAAAAGCAACAAACGCTGATACTGCATTTCAGCCAGTTTGAGGAGAGCGTCTTTAGTGGGCTTGGGCTGAGCAGAACTTGAAGCACGATCGTGGTCTTTTAGACAGCGATCGAGGGCGGCAAGATATCTCTGTTCAACATTGAAGACCTCCGACCGTGATATTGCGCCTTCCTGATAGAGGGCGTTGTAGTAATCGTATTTTCTTTTGGCTTCGGTTAAAACTACTTGAGTTTCCTTCATTGGGGTGGTCGAGGCTCGCAGGGGACGATCGCAAGATGGTGAAAGTGGAGGCTGTGCAAATACGGGTGTGGCGATCCACGCACCGATCCACCCCAGGCAAACTATTTTGAAGGTCTTCATTGTTTATTCTACCAACCCGCAGATTTTTCTAAATCTTAACACTGTCTAAAAAAATTTCCCGAAATTGACCGATTTCAGACTGAAGTTCTTAGACTGAGAGGAGAGCCTGTTATTTTTACAATTCTCGAAGCGGCTTACCTTGCTGATAAGTTGCCCACAGAACTGTGAACCCTACATTTAGAAGGTTCTAGATGGCGAGATAATAATCTTGCCAATCTAATCTAGCTGTGTGGGATAACGTATAGGTCAACCGCACGCCTTTTGTATACCGCGCCAAGAGGAAAGACAGAATTATGGGATTATTTGACCGAGTCAGCCGTCTGGTCAGAGCCAACGTCAATGATATGGTGAGTAAGGCTGAAGATCCAGAGAAAATCTTGGAGCAAGCTGTCATCGATATGCAGGAAGATCTGGTGCAATTGCGCCAGGCCGTCGCTGGTGCGATCGCCAGCCAAAAACGTACCCAGCAGCAATATAGCCAGGCTCAAACCGAATCTAACAACTGGCAACAACGCGCCCAACTCGCCCTGCAAAAAGGCGACGAAAACCTGGCAAAAGAAGCCCTACTGAGAAAGAAAACCCACACCGATACTGCTAACACTCTCAAGGGTCAACTCGATCAGCAAACTACCCAGGTAGACACCCTCAAGCGCAGCCTGATCGCGCTAGAAGGCAAAATCTCGGAGGCGAAAACCAAGAAAGATATGCTGCGTGCGCGGGCCAGCGCCGCCAAAGCGCAAGAGCAACTGCAATCGACCGTCAGCAATTTGGGGACGGGGAGCGCCATGGCTGCCTTTGAGCGCATGGAAGAGAAGGTGCTGCAACTCGAAGCTCGATCGCAGGCCGCAGGCGAACTGGCCGGAGCCGATCTCGAAAGCCAATTTGCGCGCCTCGAATCGAGCGATGTAGATCTCGAACTCGAAGCGATGAAACAGCAAATTCTGACAGGTTCACCTCAGTCCCAGGCGCAACTGCCCAGCGCTACGCCTGGTTCTAGTCAGACCAAGGCAACGCCTCAGGATAATGCTGTTGTTGATGCCGAACTCGAAGACCTGAAAAAGCAGTTAGACGGGCTGTAACCGATCGCCAGGTCGGCCAATTTCCCGGTTCTCCTCAGCAGCCTTGGCTCCCTCAATCCGTCACTGTTGGCAAAACAGAGCACGATTGAGGGAGCTAAGGCTTTAAAATTATGAAGGCTTGTTAACAAAAGAGATTCCCTATGAGTAGCGTTCGCATCATCACCGATCACGAGTTTGCCACCGAAGTTTTGGATGCCACTCAGCCTGTACTTGTCTACTTTTGGGCGGCTTGGTGTGGGCCCTGTCGGCTGATGGCTCCCCTAGTAGAAGGCATCGCTAGCAGCTACGGCGATCGGCTAAAAGTGATCAAAATGGAAGTCGATCCCAATCCTGAAACCGTGGGCAAATACAAAGTAGAAGGTGTGCCAGCATTCAGATTCTTTCAACAAGGAGAACTGCAAAAAGCAACCGAAGGAGCAATCAGCAAACAAAAATTAGAAGAACTCGTGGCCGCCCAACTTTCTGATTAGAATGATTTGACTCCTTCCGTCTGCGTCCTATGCAATTTGCCACTCGTCTAGCACCCCTGCAAGCCAACGTTTTTGCCGATATGGATCGGGCTAAAGCCAAAGCCAGAACAGCCGGACGTGAGATCATCGACCTATCGCTGGGATCGTCCGATCTGCCCACCCAGCCCCATATCTTGGCGGCGATCGCTCAAGCTCTGCCCGATCCCAGCACCCACGGCTACCTGCTCTTCCACGGAACCCAAGCCTTCAGGCAGGCGGCTGCCACCTGGTACACTCAGAAGTTTGGCATTTCCATCGATCCAGAAACTGAGGTTTTGCCACTCATCGGCTCCCAGGAAGGCACGGCTCACCTGCCCCTCGCGATCCTCAATCCTGGAGATTTTGCACTGTTGCTTGATCCGGGCTACCCTTCCCATGCGGGTGGCGTTCATTTGGCGAGTGGTCAGATCTACCCGATGCCCTTGAGGGCAGAAAACGGCTTTTTACCTGTGTTTGCCGAGATTCCCAGTTCTGTTCTGGCGCAGTCGCGCATGATGGTGTTGAGTTATCCGCACAATCCGACGACGGCGATTGCTCCGCTTGCGTTCTTTCGGGAGGCGATCGCCTTTTGTCAGAAATATAATCTCGTACTCGTTCACGATTTTCCCTACGTCGATCTCTATTTTGGTGACACCCCTGTTCCGTCGATTCTGCAAGCTGATCCTGAGAAAAGCATCTCGATCGAGTTCTTTACCCTGTCTAAGTCCTACAACATGGGGGGCTTTCGAGTGGGATATGCGATCGGCAATCGGGACTTGATTCGCGCCCTGAGACAGGTCAAAGCGGCCGTAGATTTCAATCAATATCAAGGCATTTTGCAGGGGGCGATCGCGGCTCTCACTGGCCCGCAGTCTGGGGTGACAGCCGTGGTTGAAACCTTCAAACGTCGTCGAGATGTTTTTGTGGCAGCCCTCGATCGCATCGGCTGGCAGGTTCCCACGCCCCAGGCGGCGATGTATGTGTGGGCAAAGTTGCCCGATGCTTGGGCTAGCGACTCGATTCAATTTTGTACTGACTTGGTTTCAGCGACGGGCGTGGCGGTGTCTCCTGGCGCAGGTTTCGGAAAATTTGGGCAAGGCTACGTAAGATTTGCCCTGGTGCATGACCCAGATGTGCTAGAAGCAGCCGTCGATCGGATTGCCAAGTTTCTATCACTCCTCAAGGTCTGATTGCTAGGGAGGATCGGTGTACTGAGGGGAAAACACCGAGGGCTGTGTGAAGTTTACAAGAAGGCTGTGTTAGCGATCGATAACTCTATTGCTATGCAGAAGTCCTATGGCTAAAATCTGGTGATCCCACCGTCCTGTCGTCACATCCCATGAAAATAGCAAAGCCCGTCCCACACGAAGTTGTGCAACAAGTTGCTGATTACTTTAGTGTCTTGGGAGAGCCGATGCGTCTCCGAATTCTCAATCTACTTAGAGATGGCGAAAAATGTGTGCAAGATCTCGTCGAAGCGACCGATACCAGCCAGGCAAATGTTTCTAAACATCTGAAGGTGATGCTGCAAGCAGGAATTTTAACTCGCCGCACCAAGGGCACGCTGGCCTACTATGCAGTCGAAGACGAATTGATTTTTGAGCTTTGCAATCTGGTCTGCGATCGCCTCGCCAGCCGCATCGAACAGCAAGCGCGGCATTTTCGCGACTTTACCCTGGCCAGCAAACGCTAGAGAATCCGCAGTTTATTATTATTCAGTATTGCTGAATCCGGGTATAAAACGCTAAAGGTATGAATTGCCCTCCTCATGAAGTGGGGCGAGAGCTTTGCCCCACTCTTCTCCCTAGGGAGAAGGAGCAGAAGTCTGGCTCCCTCGACCTTAGTCTGCAATACCTATTTTTCTTCTCGCTGGTCTGTCTCAAATTTCTGACGAGTCATGGGCTGATCGAGCATTAATCCTTCGCCGCCTAGGGTTTCTAGAAGCTTGCCCTCCACCGACAGAAAGACAGGCGAATTGGGGTTGCTACTCGTCGCTGTGTAAAGAATTTGGGCAACTCGCCCCATCATCGAAGCACTGCCGCCGCCCGTGGTGAAGGATTTGGACAGATTAACGTGGATGCCGTCTGGCTTGACTTTGAGGCTCAGAAGCTGAGTTCCTGATGGAATTACAGAGGTGAGAGTCGAGTCGGGAACATCAGCGAGAAGGGTTTCGATCGCTCCCTGCAAAATCGCTTCCGTAGTGTCGCCAGACTTAAGCTTGAAGGGGATGGCGGTCAGTTCTAGTTCGCTGCCCACATCTTTGAAGTAGAAAATTTGAGCGGTTTGCTCAACGGTGGCAGGGGCGGGCTTGGGTTCAGTTTTTTGGGACGGTTGGATGGGGGCGGATGAAGGCGGAAGGGCTTTGCCAGAAGGAGCGACTGAAGGGGGCTGCTCATTTCCTTCAGAATCTTGTGAGGCGGCAACGTTCCAGGGGGCCTCACGTGATTCTCGAACCGACGATTGCCACGCAAAAAATGCGGCTGCGCTTCCCCCCGTGACCATCAGCGCCGAGAGTCCGGCAATCAGCCCGATCGGCAGGCGGCGGTTAGATTTTTGATCTGGTATATCTTGCATGTCTCAGTCTCCTGATCTCAAGGTTTGCGGAGAAGCTTTTATCTAGATACAGTTATTGAGATACAGTCGCTCCATGAGTGATTTCGGAAGTTTTATGGAAAATTATTTTTTGGGTTCAGGTCTGATCTGCACAAAGGCAGCGATTTGTAGCTGGTTTGGGTTGATTTGAAAGTTTAGAATTCGTGCGGTGATTTGGGATTTTTCTAGCTGACGAAGATCCAATCGGTTGGTAATGCCATCGGCGATCGCGCTGACGATTGGCTGGGGTGCAGGCTGGTTGTTAATCAGGATCACGAGATTTGCGAGTTGTAACGATCGTCCCGCGATGATCTGGGGTTCTGCTTCGGCGACGATCGTCAGCTTTTCGGGATAGCCTTGTTCTTGGAGTTCGACCTGTAGACGCACGCGCCGATCGCTCAAAAAGGTCATTTGCGGATTGAGAATATCGTAGCGTTCGATCTGTTGGGCCTCGCGGCGGCGCAATAGCTGAATGCCCAGGTTACGAAGTCGAGTGCTAACGGTGGGAGATCGCAACGCTTGATTAATGTCTTCAGGCCTGATCACGAGCCTGACTCCTGCTTGAATCGGCTGCTCTAATTTAAATCGTCCGCCGCGTCGTTGAAGGGCGATCGCGTCAGTTTCCAGTTCCAGCGTTTCCAGACGAAACTCTTTAACCGGGAACAAACCTCGACCTGCTACCCGCACCCGATCGACCTTGCCGCCCAAGAGTTGATAATTTGGGGCATTATCGACTCTGACCTGGAGTTGCTCGATCGCAACAAATTGAGCACGAATGTTTTGCTCAGCCAGGCGATCGACCACCAAGCCTGTGGGCGATACCAATCCAATTAGGCTAGACAAAAAAATAGTCAGAAATTCCATTACGGCTCATAGGCAGAAATTGTTTCTGCTTCGGCATGGGCAGCCTGTAGCCATTCTTGCATCGCTGGTAGTGCGAAGACTGCATCTGCATAGGCTTGGCAGACTGCATCCAACCCAACGCCATAGGTTCGGAAGCGCATTACAACCGGGGCAAACATGGCATCGGCGATCGTAAACCGCCCAAATAGCAAAACCCCATTACCTCCAAAGGTTTCACGACAGGTTCGCCAGATGGTCGTAATGCGATCGATATCAGACTGCACGTCAGAACTGATTTCTTGTTTAGGAAAAGTCGCTCGACAATTCATCGGCATCTGATTTCGCAGCGCCAGAAACCCGGAATGCATTTCTGCGCTCACCGATCGCGCCACCGCACGAGCGATCGGATCGCCCGGCCACCACGATCGTTCTGGAAACATCTCGCTCAGGTATTCAAAAATTGCCAGCGAGTCCCACACCGTCCGATTTTGATGCAGCAAATCGGCACTTTGCCATTGCCAGACGGACAATATTGTAGGATTTGCGATCGTGATTCTGGCTTATAAAGCGGGATCAAAACTTCGGCAAAAGATAAATCAAATTGCTTCATCGCCAACCACGGGCGCAGCGACCAGGATGAATAATTTTTGTTGCCAATAATCAAGGTCAGAGCCGTCATTTGAGTGCCTCTGCGATCCAACTTCTAAGGGTATCAACTACCTCGGTTAATAGAATTTCTTGCACCGCTTTGGTGGCCCGTTGGACGACTTCAACTTTGCCATCTTTGAGCGATTTTCCGGTGACAACCCGATAGGGAATGCCGATCAAATCAGAATCTTTGAATTTCACTCCGGCTCGTTCGTTTCGGTCATCCAATAAGGTCTCAACGCCGGCCTGGTTTAACTCGTGGTAGAGCTTTTCTGCTGTTGCCACCTGCTCAGCATCCGCCACATTGGGAATGATGACGATCGCCTGATAGGGGGCGATCGCCACCGGAAAAATAATCCCATCTTTGTCGTAGGATTGCTCCACCGCTGCTTGTGCCAGTCGAGAAACGCCCACGCCATAGCAGCCCATCATCAGCGGCACTTCTTCGCCTTGCTCGTTGGTGTAGGTTGCGCCCATAGCCGTTGAATATTCTGTTCCCAATTGGAAGATGTGCCCAATCTCGATGCCCCGTGCAGTTTTGAGAATTTGAGTCGGGTCATGAAGGGCGCGATCGTCCGCTTTGGCCTTTCGCAAATCCACCACTTGAGGCAACTCAAATTCCTTGCCCCAGTTGGCTCCGACGACGTGAAAGCCCGATTCATTCGCCCCAGTGACAAAATTCTTCAGATCAGCGACGGTGCGATCGGCAAGACGCAAAAACTTCGTCGCTTGTAGATTGGGATGCGCCCCTTCGTCGAGAGATTTGGGCGCAGGGGGTTTAAGGTAGCTATTGGCTAAGTCAGGCGCAATGTATCCCAAAGGTAACGGTTTCGACAGCCATTTTTGCTGGCTTTCGGCATCGGGAACTGTCAGCCCGATCACCGCTTTACCGCCAAACTGAGGGGCCAGTTTCACCAGTTCATTTTGCAGTTTCACCTCATTCACATCCTGATCGCCCCGAATGCTCACCAGGATGGGCACGACCATGCCATTGTCATACACCGCTTGATAGAGCACGTTTTTGACGACGCTCGTGGGTGAACATTTCAGAAATTCGCAGACTTTGGCGATCGTCTCCGTCTCTGGAGTCTCGCGCTTCTCGTAGGCGGTAAACGGCGAAGATTCGATATCAGGAGGAAGGGACGTAGCCTTCTCAACGTTGGCGGCATACTTGCCATCTTCGGTGTAGAGAATTTCATCTTCTCCGGCTTCTGCCAGCACCATAAATTCTTGAGAACCCGACCCCCCGATCGCCCCCGAATCAGCATCTACAGCCCGAAACTCTAAGCCCGATCGCCGCAAAATATTGTGAAAGGCCTGATTCATTTTCTGATAGCTGACCTTCATTCCCGCCTCGTCCGCATCAAACGAATAGGCATCTTTCATAATGAATTCTCGCCCACGCATCAAGCCAAACCGGGGACGAATCTCATCGCGAAACTTGGTTTGAATCTGGTAAAGGTTGAGCGGCAACTGACGATACGAGCGCACCATGTCACGAGCGATCGCCGTAATCACCTCTTCATGGGTGGGGCCAAGACAGACTTCGCGCTGCTGGCGATCGATCAGAGCAAACATAGTGCCTTCCGCTTTGGTGTAAGTGTCCCAGCGTCCGGATTCGCGCCACAGTTCAGCAGGTTGCATTTGAGGCAGCAGACACTCTTGTGCCCCGGCTGCATTCATTTCTTCGCGCACAATTTGAGACACTTTTTGCAGCACTCGCCACATCAGAGGCAGATATGCATAGATGCCGTTGCCAATCCGCCGGATGTATCCCGCTCGCACCAATAGCTTGTGACTCGGAATTTCTGCATCCGCCGGATCTTCTCTTAGTGTCACCAACAGCATCTGAGATAGCCGCATTACCTGTTCCCTTTTCGCATTCGACAATATTTCAGTCTATAGCAATCCTTTGAACTCGACTGCGTTAATTCAGGGGCAGGGGGGATGAAGGAGTATTACCTCTAAGTTTTTCGTTGATGTAGGGGACGATCGTAAAGTTTTTCGTTGATGTGGGGACGATGGTAGGGGCAATCCCCCCGTGGTTGCCCGTAGGTCTAGGGTAGGCACGGGGCTACCCCTACATTCAATGGATGACATGCCCTAGGGTTCTAGAAATTTAACCTAGAAGTTGAGGATCTTGTATATCCTTGGGCTGCCTGATTTTTATGAATTCTGCTAACGTCTAAAGCAGTGTTGCAACGAGGAGCGATCGATGGTAATCGAGTGGCTGAAGGTCAATGTTCCACCGGAGTTGCGAGAACAGTA
Source organism: Leptolyngbyaceae cyanobacterium CSU_1_3 (assembly GCA_012034655.1). Lineage (GTDB taxonomy): Bacteria > Cyanobacteriota > Cyanobacteriia > Leptolyngbyales > Leptolyngbyaceae > JAAUOZ01. Next base: position 42,076 of record JAAUOZ010000015.1, read on the forward strand.
TATCCAAAAAGATACCGAAATCTGGACACCTATTCTCAGCAAATATCCGGGGTTTGTGGGTAAAGAAGTGTGGATTAATCCGCATGACCCGACTGAAATTGTGATGGTGATTCACTGGAAAAATCACGAAGCTTGGAAGTCCGTTCCTTCTGAGGTGCTAGTCGAAACCGATCGCCAATTTACGCAGGCGATGGGTCAGTCTTTCCCCTTCACCGCAGAAAGCGAGTATCAAGTCCGAAAATTTTTGCAACGATCGCCCGAATGATCCCAACTACTGATCCAAATTGCTATGAATAGCAGTAGAGATCGGCCATTTTCTTTCTTTCTTCTTCCTTCTTTCTTCTTCCTTCTTTCTTCTTCCTTCATCCCATGCCCGCCTGCCCCCGTTGCCACCAATCTGTCGATGCCAAAGCGATCGCCTGCCCCCACTGCCGCATAACCCTTAAGGCGCACGGACACCCTGGCATCCCCTTATATCGATCGACAGGGATGGAACCGTTATGTAAAACCTGTCTCTACGATGCAGATGACTCTTGTACGTTTCCTAATCGCCCCGATGCACGAGAATGTACGCTCTATAGAGATGTGAATGCTGCGATCGCCTCGCCCACCAAGCGGGGCGGTGAGTTTCTGAGCAAGGCTTGGCTGCGTCGTAATCTGACCTGGATTGTGCTGATCGGCTTAATTGTGCTCAGTGTGCTGCTCACACTGGCGTAAACTAGCCAGAGAAATATTCAATAGTATTCAGACGATAGTATTCAGACGATAGTATTCAGACAAAATGGTAAGGGGGCAACGCTTCACCGAGCATCAATTCCCACTGAGGAGATTGATTTTGCCAGACCTGCAACTGCTCATAAAGGGCAGATTCTTGCCGACGATCGACCAGCAGATAGAGCTTCTCGACCCCAGATTTTGCCTCCGTGAGACTGCGATCAGGGTAAGCCTGAGCGATCGCCGCCAACACGGTTTGCAGTTGCGTCTGCTGCTGAGCTTGGGCGGTCTGTTGAGCTTCGTATTGCTGCTTTTTGGCTAGAAAATAGTGCTTCCCTTTGAGATCGGGCGATAGAGAGATTTCTGGCAAGTCTAGGGGCGTGATCTGCAAGCGATATTCGGCTTTGCCTTCAAGTTGAGACAGCTTTTCTATGTAGATCTTCTGGTGAGATTCTAGATGGTCTAGCAAACTTTCGAGCGAAACAAAAAACGTGCCAAACCGCAAGGGCAAAATTGTGGTTTGCCAAAATAATTCGCAGATCATGCGATCGTGGGTCAGCACCGCTTGCACAAGCTGATTGTCATCTCGCTGAATCGCCTCCAAGTCCAGATCTGGCTCTACCAAAGCCGACAGCCCCGCCCGACTGACAATTTGCACTTCCCCTTCGATTCCTGGCAGCAAACTGAGGGGAAGCTCAGGGTTGTTGAAAAAGGCGTAGGTGTACATGGGTGGGACGATCGCTGCGCTGGGCGAGGGCTGAATGCTGTGTGTGGAGTCTACCGAAAAACTAGACACGATCGAGTTGACCCGGATCACTTCGGTGAATTCGGTTCTGTCGTATTCTGCTCTCGGTTGATGCAACCGGGTTTCTGCGTATATTGACAAACCTTTTTCCACAAACTTGCTCTTGTTCCAGGTGCTCCTGCTGAAAAAAGGACGCGATCGCACCAATCATAGGAACAATTTTGACTCCGCAAATTGGACAAACTTGAGTACTCATACGGATATGAAGAAACCAACAAGATTTATGATGCCAAGAGATAAGCTTAACCCTAATGAATGCCGTGGATAGTAAACTTTCAGAAGCGATCCCATAATTTCTCTGAAGCCTGAGAAAATGCGATCGTCCTCTCTCCTCGATGGGTGTGAGCTAGATGAGTGTAACAAGAGGGTTTTCGGATATGCGTCGTTTCTTTGTGCTGTTGCTCGTTGCGTCTTGCTTTAATCTTCTCTGCAAACAAACCGCAACTGCGAGTAACCAACCTCCTGCATCCGCAAATGACCCAGCGCGCCATTACTGGGGAGAAGCTCAAAGACTCGCGCAAGCTGAAATATTTTTGCTAAACCGCATTGAGCAAGCGCTGTTGGGTTCTGATCCCAGTCGCCTTCGGGCAGTGCGAGGGCAGGTCTTTCTGCATACGTCTGCGGTCGATCGCTTTCTCTTCAGCAATTTCCCGCAGCCTAGCGTTCTGTGTAGCTCTCCAGATGGAAACAGTAGCATTGCTGGAACCGATGCCGTCAGCCTGGAGGAAGCTCAGGCTTATTGTGCACTCTACGCCTCTACCCAAGATCTGAAGCCCCTCAGAGCCAAGCTAGCCCATCGGGCCATCCTTCTAGCAGGAAGCGCTCCCTCCTCCTCCCAACTGGCAGCCCAGCCCCCTCGAATCGGAGGAATCGCCAAAACTCCGATCGCTAACTTTACGCCGACTCTTGCCCCTGCGATCGCGGTTCCTGAAGACATCGTGGCAGTTTTGCAAACTAGCCGCCAGCGTTTGCTTGCCATGCAGTCGCTTTTTCCGGTGGAGGCTCGGTTTACGATTCCTACTCAAACCTCACAGAGCGATCGCCCCTCCGCTGAGCTTTACCCCGCAGAATCTCAGCCCTTCGCCACGTTCCTCGCTCAGCCCGATACGGGCATGGCCCGACTTTTGCCCGCCGACGCATATCGCACCGCTTCGACGCACAATCGACTTTTGCCCACTACCACTGAGCGGTCTCATTTGACGACGCTTGTACAGCGATCGCAGGGCTTGTCGCCGCGTTTGGCTGTGCGGGTCGAGGGCGACCTGTTTCAACTAATTCAGGCTGATCTAGACTATGGGTTTATGGCTGATCTGGGAGATGTAGCGATCGATACGCTCATGACTCAGCCCTTCGAGAAACTCAGCGCTCTGCCAGAAACCCTGGAATTTTTCTATCGCTATCGTCCGCCTTCAGAGTTAGAAGCTGTCCAGACCGACAGACGACGCTTCTTCACTGGAAAAGTCAGCGCTTTTAACCTCAACGAACCGCTTTTGAGTCAGGCTCCGGCTGCGACCAACCGCACCTATCTGGTGAGATCGATTCAGTATAAAGTTCCCGAATTGCTGACCTCTGGGCGAACCCTCTTACCCAGCGAGCGGCGCATTCTCAAGGATTTGTTGGCAATGCCCAGCAGTGATGTGTTGTTTGCCTTTCGTCCGGTGAGCCGACGATCGGACGGCAGCTATACGGTGCTTTGGCGATTGTTGACGAAGTTTCCCGATCCTCATGTGGGAGATCTCGATCGCTACGTTGAGAAATATTGACGTAGAACTTTGATGCTAGCCTGATCCTCGTCGAGGATCTTGTTTTCAATTTCCGACCCGCAAAGAATGAAGAGAGGGCACAATGGACAGTGCCCTCTCCTAAAGTTGAAATGCCCGGCAATCGTTAATTGACTGCCATCAGAAGCTCAGACTAGCCCTTAGCCTTGACTTCCTTTCTCTCGACATCAGCCACAGAGGGGGTAGAACCCTGGTCAGCAAGGAAAACTGGCGGTGTGGATGTGTTTGCAGACTCGATCGGAGTCCAGTCGGTATGAAACACGCCTTCTTTGTCGGTTCGTAGGTAAGTGTGAGCACCAAAGTAGTCGCGTTGGGCCTGGGTGAGGTTTTGCGGGAGGCGATCGCGGCGGTAGCTGTCAAAATAATCGAGCGACGCACTAAAGGCAGGAATTGCAATGCCACTCTTAGCAGACTGAGCCACTACTTCTCGCCAAGCTGTCTGCTTATCCAAAATCGTCTGTTTGAATTCGGGAGCCAAGAGCAGATTTGGCAGTTCTGGGTTCTCATTAAACGCCTGCTTGATCTTGTCCAAAAAGCCAGCCCGAATGATGCAGCCGCCCTTCCAAATGCGAGCACATTCACTCAAGTTGAGGTTGTAACCGTAGGTTTTAGAAGCCGCACTGAGCAGCGCCATTCCCTGGGCATAGGAACACATCTTGGAGCAGTAGAGGGCATCGCGCACCATGTCTGTAAAGGCTTTTGTATCGCCCGTAAACTGTACGCCCGGCCCCGTCAACACCTGAGATGCTTCCATGCGCTCGGTTTTGAAGGAAGACATAATTCGAGCATTCACCGCCGCGATGATGGTGGGAATGGCAATGCCTTGTTCTAGGGCATCTGTGACTGTCCATCGGCCGGTTCCTTTTTGCCCGGCTGCGTCGAGAATGACATCGACGATATGCAGCCCATTATCGGGATCGACCTTCTTGAAAATATCGGCGGTAATTTCGATCAGGTAAGAATTGAGTTCGGGGGTGGTGTTCCATTCGGCGAAGACTGCCTGAATCTGGTCGTTACTCAGCCCAGCAACGTTCTTAAGCAGGTCGTAGGCTTCAGCAATGAGTTGCATATCGCCATATTCAATGCCGTTGTGCACCATTTTCACATAGTGGCCGGCTCCACCCGCGCCGATATAGGTGACGCAAGGGCCATCGTCTACCTGTGCGGCAATTTTGGTCAAAATCGGCTCCAAGAAGTCGTAGGCCGATCGCGTCCCACCGGGCATCAAACTCGGCCCATTGAGTGCGCCTTCTTCGCCACCGCTTACCCCCATGCCGATGAAGGTAAATTTGGCTTCTTCGAGGGCCCGCGCCCGACGCGCCGTATCGCTAAACAGCGAGTTGCCCCCATCGATCAAAATGTCACCCTCGTCGAGAAGCGGTTTGAGTTGCTCGATCATCGCATCGACAGGTGCGCCCGCTTTGACCATGATCAGAATTTTGCGTGGGCGATCGAGGGATGCTACAAACTCTTCGATCGTATAGGTCGCCTTTACATTCTTGCCGCCTGCCCGTTTTTCCATGAAGGCATCGGTTTTCTCACGAGAACGGTTATACACTGCGACGGGAAAACCATTGCGCTCGACATTCAGCGCCAAGTTTTTCGCCCATGACCGCAAGACCAATTACACC
>JAAUOZ010000174.1 GCA_012034655.1 Leptolyngbyaceae cyanobacterium CSU_1_3
TCATCCCCTAACCCCTGCTCCCAAGTTGGGAGCAGGGGAACCGGGCTTCTGCTCCCTCTCCCAAAATTGGGGGTTGGGGGGCAGAAGCGCAGAACATCGAAGCGAAAAACGAAAAAAGTTGTCGAACTGGCGTGAATTTATAAACTGCAATTCTTGTGGAACGGGCATCTTGCCTGTCCGAACGGGTGAGACACCCGACCCACAGGTTATTTAATCCACAATCCTAAGGCTCTGGAAACTGGTGCGATCGCACTTCTTCTGAGAAGTTTTGCACTGCCTTGATAATTAAGTCGTGCAAATTGAGATAAGACTTGGCAAAGGGGGGCTTCCAGGTCGAAAGCCCCAACAGGTCTGATGTGACGAGAACCTGCCCATCGCAGTGTACCCCTGCCCCAATGCCGATCGTGGGAATTGTCAACTTCTGGGTGATTTGCAAAGCCAGATCTGAAGGAACATGCTCGATGACGATCGCAAAGGCTCCGGCTTGTTCGAGGGCGATCGCCTCTGCCAAAATTCGCTCACCTGATGCGGGTGATTTGCCCTGCTGTTTGAATCCGAGTTGCCGAACAGACTGAGGGGTGAGGCCGACGTGCCCCATCACCGGAATGCCAGCCTGCACGAGACGAGACACCGTTTCGGCGATCGCTGGGTAGCCGCCTTCTAGCTTGACGGCTTGTGCCCCGGCTTCTTTGAGCATCCGCCCTGCCGATTGGAGGGCCTGTTGAGGGCTTTCTTGATAGCTCAAAAACGGCAGGTCAACCACTAGCAAAGCATTTTTGACCCCTCGCCGCACCGCCTTAGCATGGTGCAACATCTCGTCTAGGGTCACGGGCAAGGTTGTCTCATACCCCAAGGCTACCATCGCCAGCGAGTCACCCACCAAAATGATCTCAACGCCTGCTTGATCCAGAATCTGCCCGATCGCATAATCCCATGCAGTCAGCACCACGATCGATCGTCCCTGTTGCTTGCGTTGAATCAACTGCTGCGGCGTAACTGGCATCTTGGTAAAAAGCAAAGAATGGGGAAGCTAGAGTCCTGATCTTACAGAACAGATCTTACAGAACGATAGGGGTAGCCTGAAAGCCCACTCTCTTCAGAGGTGGCTCTAGGTGTGGGTTGAAAAGCGTCACGGGCACACCTAATTCTAGTGTGGCGATCGCCCAATGGAACGACCCTTTCAAACAGTGCTCTCACTGAGCAGGGCGACTGAATGCCGTATGCGTTCCCGTTTGGTAGCTGCTCATACTCACCCAAGCAAGCCCTTCATTTGTGCCCACCCAAAGCTTGTTGCCCGTATCTGGCGCGACGGCGAGCACTTGGCTAGAGGGAAGTCGCCCCACCTGACCGACGATCGCCCCATTGAAAGGATTCACCCGAAACAGCCCATTGGCAGTGCCCACCCAAATGCTACCCACTTTGTCGAATCGGGCAGAGATAATGTTGCGTCCTCTAAGCTGAGTCACCGATCGTACAATCCGGGATTCTTTGGAGTTCACTTCTAGCAATCCGTTTAGCGTCCCCGCCCAGACCGATCCTCTAGAATCAAGCGCCAGGGCTTGCACGGTTCCTTCAGGCAGATCTGTGATTTGGTTCGTGATTAGAGCACTTGCGGTATCGACCTTCACTAACCCATCCAGCGTACCGACCCAAAGCTGACCATCGGCATCTAAACTCAGGGCGTTGGCACTGACCCCAGGCAAATTTTGAGGGTCGTCATCAACAATCCTTGGTCGGGGCTGATCATCGCCAACCCTTGATCGGTTCCGACCCAAAGGTAGCCGCGATTGTCGAGTTGTAGAGACAGCACTCGATTAGAAGGAAGAGTAAAATTTTGAGCCGTGACTTCATTGGTGCGCGGATCGACGCGCTGCAACCCTTCGTATGTGCCGACCCAGATCCGACCTACTTTGTCTTGAGCCAGTGCCCCGATCGTCACGTTGGGGATGGCAATCTGCGCCAAAACTTTGCCCGTGTTGGGATCGATCTTCGACAACCCTTGCCAAGAGCCAACCCAAAGATTTCCCTGGTAGTCGGGCTGAAGGGCACTCACTCGATAGTCTGCGGCGATCGGGCTTTCTTCTTGGCGCTGGCGCTGGCTAGGAAGCGGCGGCGCGATCGCAGGGGGAGCGATCGGCACGTAGACGGGCGGCTTGGGCTGAGGCGCAGACTGAGCATTCATTTGAGCATTCATTTGAGCAGTCGTTGTCTGAGCATCAGCGATCGCACCTCGTGTGTACCAGCCGACTCCTAGCAGCACCGTGCTGATCCAAAACCCTTTCCATAAGCGAGAGAACGACATCGCAAAACTCCTCACAAAGTCTCCAAAAATCGCTGTCCAGATGCCCTCTACTGTTGCAAAGTCTAAACGGACAGCTTTGCCTCGCCATGATACTGCCACAAAGTCTTTGCACCGCATGAATTTCACCACCTGAATGTGCGGCAGACAACACGACTTGGCTTCAGCTTCGAGATAAAATCGCGCCGATCGTTACAAGGTATACCTATGACTCAGTGGTTTTCCACCTTGAAGATTGGTAGCTGGTGGAGCCTCTTTCTGCTGATGGGCCTTTGGGTAGGAGCCACACCACCAGCTAGCGCCGAAGCCATTCAAGCCAATTTGACCCTGGAAGCAGAAAGCAGCCTCACCTTTAGGGCGTTGATTCAACAGGCAGAACTTTTGGCTGAGAAGTCGATTTCTCAAGCATTCGAGCAGCCGAATGTGTCCGAAGTGCTGATTCGAGTAGCGGGCGATCGCTACGGGCAGTCTGTGCCTTTGTTGACCGTAAAGGTGATGCGATCGGATTGGCAAAAAATCCCAATATTCGCGCTCAGGCACGCTATTACAACGTAGCCGCAAAGCTTCTCAACTTTGGGACTCAAGCCAATCCAGCTTCTGTCGCCACTTTCGTTGACAGATTTACTCGCAGACTAGAGAATAACCCGGAATTTCAAGACGACTGATGTCTAAATCTTCTCAGTATTAATTTTGAGGATTAACCCAAAGATTATCCCTCCTTAAAGTCACTTCCCTATACTGCTGAAGCGGGAATGATTTTTGTTTGATGGCTCACTTATCAACCATAGCTTCTTGAGGGATAGGGCCCCCACTTCACTCTGGAATGCTCTCAGTGGAAATCGCTAGAACGTGTCTGCCAACTCATTGCCTTGCAGACTTCAGATCTACTGCCCAGGCGAAGCGTTCTTTAGACGATCCCAAAAGCGTGATTTTACACGTTCTACATCGATAGTTACGCAGTAGTCATCTTGAGGCTCGTCGTGGAGATCGCAGTGATCACGGACGGGTGATTTTCCATTGTCTAAATCATGACTCAAATACACGCAATACCAATTTTGGAGAACACAGAATGAAAGGCTCATCTCATCCCAAAAACGACGTAACACTGAACCGATCGAGCAATGAATCGATTCGTGACGTGATTGCGCGGGGAATCGGTCGGCGGCGCTTCCTGGTGACAGCAGCTAGTACCTCTCTGCTCACTGTCTTGGGCGAGGGCTATGTTGGTAATATGCTGCGAGGGGCTGAGGCAGCATCAGTGCCAGCAGCAAAAGGCTTTGGTGGTATTGGGTTTGAGAGCGTCCCGCCAAACTTGAATAACCCAGCAACAGGGCTTCTAGAACAAGATCTGGTCACGGTTCCGGTGGGTTACGATGTCGAAGTTTTGGTGGCTTGGGGCGATCCGATTATGCCTGGTGCGCCAAACTGGAAGCCCGATGCCTCGCAGAATGCAGCCGCCCAAAGAAAGCAGTTTGGTTCCCATGCCGATGGGATGCACTACTTTCCCCTCGAAACTCGCACTCGCCGTCAGACTTCTAGTGCTGGGCTGTTGTGTGTGAACCATGAGTACACTCATGAGGAAATTTTGCACTCTGATGGTCTGACTTTTATCCCAGCAACTACAGCGGCTCCCCAGCTTGGGCTACCTGGTTCGCAAGTCACAATTCAAAAAGTTCGTAAATCTCAAGCGGCCCACGGCGTTTCTGTGGTCGAAATCTATAGAAAAGGAAAGCAGTGGAAAGTAAATCGCAACTCTGCCTACGGTCGCCGTATCACCGCCAATACTCGAATGCGCGTTTCGGGCCCTGCTGCGGGTAGCCCACTTTTACGATCGAAGCAGTTTGACCTGACGGCCAATGGGTCGATCGAAACCGGACTCACCAATGATGGTTTCACTGCTTACGGCACGCTCAACAATTGCGCTAACGGCTACACTCCCTGGGGCACTTACCTGACCTGCGAGGAAAACTGGAACGGTTATTTTGCTAACCCCACAGGAGATGTAACCCTGCCCGCAGAAGAAAAGGCAGAAGTTCTCAAAGGGCAGGCTCGTTATGGTGTCTCATCGACCGGGTTTGGCTATCGCTGGCACGAGGTTGATCCCCGCTTTAATGCCAGTACCAATCCTTTAGAACCTCATTTGTTTGGCTGGGTTGTAGAAATCGACCCCTTTGCCCCTCAAAGCCCTCCCATCAAGCGGACTGCCTTAGGACGCTTTAAGCATGAAAGTGCCCAGGTGGTGGTGGATGATAGCAATCGAGTTGCTTTCTACATGGGTGACGACGAGCGAAATGAGTACATCTATAAGTTTGTCTGCGATCGTCCTCTAAACCGCAAAAACCAGGCTGCTAACCGCAACATGCTAGATAAAGGCATTCTCTATGTGGCTAAGTTCAAAGACGATGGGACGGGTGAGTGGCTGCCGCTAGTTTATGGGCAAAATGGGTTGACCGCAGAAAATGGTTTTAGGGATCAAGCTGAGGTCTTAGTTAAGACTCGTCAAGCGGCCGATCGGGTAGGTGCAACCATGATGGATCGCCCAGAGTGGACGGCGGTACGTCCTCGCATTGGTGGGTTCAAAGAAGTCGAACTCTATTGCACATTGACCAATAACAATCGTCGTGGGACTCTTCCAGCTTCCTCCAATCAGGCAAATGGTTCTACAACTGCGGCCAGCGCCCGTCCTCCGGTGGATGCAGCTAACCCACGCTTTGACAACCGCTACGGTCACATCGTTCGCTGGCGCGAACAGGGACAAACCGTAACCGCCAAGAATTTCTCCTGGGATATTTTCTTGGAGGCGGGCGACAAGCTCGATCCTGACGCTAACCACAAGGGCAACATTGTCGGCGATGACTTTGGCGCACCAGATGGCCTTTGGTTTGATGATTTTGGTCGCCTCTGGGTTCAAACAGATCAAGCAGGGGATGGTTTGGGAGATTGGAAAAACATTGGTGGCAACATGATGCTCTGCGCCGACCCTACTACAAAGCAGGTAAAGCGGTTCTTGACCAGCCCCACCAACTGTGAGGTGACGGGCGTACACACGACCCCAGACGGTAAGACGATGTTTGTCAACATTCAGCACCCTGGTGAAGACTCTACTGCTTCTAACCCGACTCAGTTTAGCAATTGGCCAAATTCGCAAGGATATGGGCAAAGCGGTCGCCCTCGCTCTTCAACAGTCGTGATTACGCGCAAAGATGGCGGAGTGATTGGAGGGGTTTAATCGCTATGTGGGCATTCGAGATCCCCGTTTACAACAGATCTTCGAGAACCCTCAATCGATCGACTCCCTTATTTTGTAGAGCAATTTGAGCAGTTGAATCAAAGAAGGGATGAAGGCGATCGCCTTCATCCCTTCTTTGCGTTTAGATGTCTGGGTTAAACGTCAGGCTATTTGCGGCTGCCCAACCACTTGGCAGCGATCGCTCCAAACGCTGCACCCACTAAAGGATTGCTCATAAACTTCACGAGCGCGGGCTGATCCGCCAAAACATCTTGAAAGATATCCGGGTGATTGTGGTAGGCAAAGGCAGCTAGTTTGCTGACATCATCAGCATTCATGCGGCTAGGGTGATGGGTTGACAGTCCTAATTGCTGTTCGAGATCGCGATCGCTCAACCTGCGTTTTTTGAAGTGGCTCAGAAATTCTTTGGCTACATCGTCCCGTTCGTTTGGTTTAATTTTAGCGATCGCACTTTGCAATTCTGGCTCCATTTGGGTTGAGGGAATGCGATCAGGGTGAAAGGATTTCCCAAACAGTTGGCGACGTTCTTCTCGCGACGATCGTTGGGCAAAATCATCAAAATTCTCATAACTTTCTGAAGAATCATCAGGAATAATATCATCCGCCGACTCTTTATCTCCCCCTGCCAAATCTTGCATAATTTGGCGTTTATAGTCATCACTAGTGGGCATCTTTTTCAACTCCTATCTGAGTGATTATTAGAAAATTATTAACAGCAACCCGTTTGTTCTAAAGCTGCAAATGATTGTCCTGCAACTAACTATCCTTCGTATTGAATTTGCTTCGTTGCATTGTCATATTTAGCAGTCAAAATCAATTTCTTATCGGGTGCATACATCAAGACGGTCAGATCGCGATCGGGTGCATTATTCCGAAAGCCTTGAATCAGAGACTTTGCTAAAAGGTTTAACTTCATTGGGGCGAACTTGAGACGAGATCACAACACCCAATTTGTCACTGCCCCGCACGTAGGCATCCTGAACCAAACCCTTGCTGGTTTGCACCACCCATTCGCCAAAGTTTTGCCCTGCCTGAGAACTTCCTTTAGCTGCTTGACCCTCACCCTGGAGTTTGACTACTCTAGTTTGTGGGTTGTTGCTAACCTTCGTTTGGCTTCCTGAAGAGTTAGTAGAAACGGCTCCTCCACATGCTGTCAGCGTTAGCACCAATACTAGAGACAGGGCTAGAAAAGCTTGACGAAACTGTTGGAATAAACTCACTTTTCTTCTCCTTTGAAGCTATAGCTTCAGTCTATAAGTTGATCCATAAAAAAGTCTGAGCGACTCTAAAAGTCACTCAGACTTCTAGTTAGGCTATCTACACATTGTCAACGACATCTTTAGCTTTGTCTTTCAGATCTTCTTTAGCATTACGTGCCTCAGCCTCGAATTGTTTTGCTTTGCCTTCAATTTTATCTCCAGCATCGCCCGTCACGTTGCCTATTGCTTCCTGCGCTTTGCCTTCGATATTTTTACCAGCAGCTTTAGCTCTTTCATCTAAGCTCATTTTTTTGCTCCTAAACTGTTTACAAAATGGATTCAATGTATAACTGGCAATTCGCTTTACCAGTTGTTAATAACTATAAAAAACCGACCTCAGTTCGTCATCCTTCATGGGTTGTATTGAAAACTACAGTTTTTCAGCTTCATATCCCTCTAAAGACGGGCACAATTTGTGACAATCTCGCTCTAAAGCAGGTTTAGACTTTAATAGAACGCTTGTATTGACTGACGAGAATCACGGTACGATCAGTCAGAAGATCGATCGGTGATCAGTATGAATCCAGAAAAGCCATTAGGTTCTGTTATCCAGGGTTCTTTGAGCCAAGGGCTAGAAGTCCGCCTCCACCCCGACGTGTCTGTTGAAGAAATGCGCGTCGGCAAGTTTTAGTGGTGCAGGGAACCCGATCGCGCTTCTTCTGTATGCTCACTGACGTTTCTCTCGGAACCAGCAGCCCTCGCATTGTGGCCAACCCCCCCGACCCCAGCAACACCTTTTTGCAAGAAGTGCTGGCAGGCAGCGGAACCTACGGCACGATCGACCTCACACCCATGTTGATGTTCACACCGGGGCCAGCCTTCCTTGAGAAGTCTGAGAGTTTGACCACCCCCCCCAAAAACTCTCTTAAAATTCTAAGAAGGCGCAAACTTCTAACCTTGCTTCCTATGAGGCAAACAGCAGCGCAGATATTGAATTGCTGCCCGTGAAGACAATTCCCAGTCACTTCAGTCAGGTGTTTGATGCCAGCGAACGAGATTTTCGGGCGGTGTTTGGCTGGGAAGATGACCCCCATCGGCGCAACTTTGCCATCGGGCAACCGATCGATATGGATGTGCCGATTTGCTTGGATCTCGATCGCTTTGTCGAACGCAGTAACGGAGTCTTCGGTAAATCTGGAACCGGCAAGTCTTTTCTCACCCGCTTGTTGCTCTCTGGCATTATCCGCAAACAGGCCGCCGTCAACCTGATTTTTGACATGCACTCCGAATATGGCTGGGAGGCAACCCGTGAGGGCAAGCAATTTAGCACTGTCAAAGGGTTGCGGCAACTCTTTCCGGGGCAGGTGAAAATGTTTACCCTCGACCCCGACTCTACCAAGCGTCGCGGAGTCAGAGATGCCCAAGAACTCTACATTAGTTACGACCAGCTTGAAGTTGAAGATCTGATGCTGGTACGCGGCGAATTGAATCTTTCGGAAGCTAGCCTAGAAAACGCGGTCATTTTGAGGAACGAATTTGGCAAAGCCTGGATCAATCGCTTACTCACCATGAGCAACGGCGAGATTCAAGAATTCTGTGAAACCAAGATGGGCAGTAAGTCGTCAATTATGGCGCTGCAACGCAAACTGACTCGATTGGATGATCTCAAATATATTCGCAACAGTTGCCCTCACAATTACGTCGATCAAGTTCTAGAGTGTCTCGAAAGCGGTAAACATGTGGTGGTCGAATTTGGTTCTCAATCGAATCTTTTGTCTTACATGCTGGCGACCAATATTATTGCGCGGCGAATTCACCAGGCTTATGTTCGCAAGGCTGAAAAGTTTTTGCAAACCAAGAATGTTAGCGATCGCCCTCGCCAATTGGTGGTAACGATCGAAGAAGCCCACCGCTTTCTTGACCCTGCTACCGTGGGGCAAACCATCTTTGGCACGATCGCCCGCGAAATGCGGAAATACTTCGTCACCCTCCTGGTGGTCGATCAGCGCCCTTCTGGCATCGACAACGAAGTCATGTCTCAAATTGGGACGCGGATCACCGCCTTGCTGAATGATGAAAAGGACATTGATGCCATTTTTACTGGAGTGTCAGGGGGGCAGAGTCTGCGATCGGTCTTAGCAAAACTCGACTCCAAACAGCAGGCACTCATTCTCGGTCACGCCGTGCCCATGCCGGTCGTAATTCGCACCCGACCCTACGACGATACATTCTACGCAGCAGTTGGCGACACCGCCTGGGAAGACCTGCCCGATGGGCCGTTGTTCAAGGCTGCCGAAGCCGCCAAAGCCGATTTGGGGTTCTGAACTTGTAGTATGCTGATGTTACAGAAGAATGATTCATGACGATCGTCACTACCCACAACCCAGCCCTTCAGAATATGATGACCTATGGTTTAATCAGGGGTCTAGTCAGGGGTTTAATCAGGGCTTGAATTATTAATCTCAGTTCAGCAATCTACACCAACCTACAGCCTTTCTGACTGAGAAGATCCTGCACCCATCACGTTAGCTAGACACCTGACATACTCCTGTCATATTTCTACGATATAAATGCTGCAATAGCTGAATTATTTAAGTTTTCTACCCTCCCTATCAATGATACCTTTCGTATACGAACGAAATTGCTCAGATTCAGCAAGAATCAGCATCTAAGCCTATTTCATGATTCTCTCATAATTTATTTATTCAGCCAAACAACGAATTTCAAAAGAGGTTCGGTTTTCCCCATCCAGTGCCACTATTCAACATTGAATCACCACGTCATTATTAAGAGAGTGATTATCCCACCCCATCTTGCCACTATGCCTAGCCCTATTAGAGTGAAGTTTGACCCTGTCTTACTGTTGATACATCTGGTTCGATCGTCAAAAAATTTTCTTCTGAGATTCATCCATTTGGGTGAATTCAGTCCCCTTTACTCCAGCTAGAATTTGTATTATCATAAAAGAATGAACTCGGACTGACTTCGACCTACACCTTCACCTGCAATTGTCACAGTCTACTAAGCCGAGTTACGCAGCCAGACTTTCGAGCCTTCCTTTTTCAGGCATCACCTTCGATTTGCTGGGTAAGAACACCAGTCTAGTTTTTTTACTTCTTTACATTGAGAGATGAAGCCTCCCCATTTCCTAGCTAGCCTGCATGGTTAAGCTAGTCACCCTCAGTTTTAGACAGCGTTTCGCCCCAGATTTTCGTTTACGGAGTTCACTGCAACCATGGCTACTGCCAACACTAAATCCAAGACTCCTAAGTCCACCTTCTCGGCAGATATGGTTCGGACTTACTTGCACGAAATCGGTCGTGTGCCTATGCTGACCCACGAGCAAGAGATTGTTTACGGCAAACAGGTGCAGCAAATGATGACCTTGCAAGAAAAGAAAGAAGCCCTTGCTAAGAAGCTAGACCACGAGCCGACTCAAGAAGAATTTGCCGAACATGTTGAGATCGACGAGACTGAGTTGAATGGCATTTTCCAACGGGGTCGCCGGGCCAAGCAAAAGATGATCGAAGCCAATCTGCGGCTCGTAGTCTCGATCGCCAAAAAATACCAGAAGCGCAACCTAGAATTTTGGATCTGATTCAAGAGGGTTCCTTAGGGCTAGAGCGCGGTGTAGAGAAGTTTGACCCGACTCGTGGCTACAAATTTTCGACCTACGCCTACTGGTGGATTCGACAGGCGATTACCCGTGCGATCGCCCAACAAGCCCGCACCATTCGCTTGCCCATCCACATCACCGAGAAGCTCAACAAGATCAAAAAAGTGCAGCGCGAGTTAGCCCAAGAACTGGGTCGTAGTGCTTCTGCGGGCGAAATTGCCAAGCGACTTGAGCTTGAGCCAGAGCAGATTCGTGAATTTCTTCTGTTGTCTCGCCAGCCCGTCTCGCTCGATCTGCGCGTAGGCGACAACCAAGACACCGAATTGCAAGACCTGCTCGAAGACGATGGCCCCTCGCCTGAGACCTATATGACGCAGGAGTTTTTACGCCACGATCTCGAAACCCTGATGACGGAGCTAACGCCTCAACAGCGCGAAGTTCTCAACCTCCGCTATGGTTTAGATGATGGTCACGAGCTATCACTGGCTAAGGTGGGTGAGCGTCTGAGCCTGAGCCGTGAGCGTGTTCGCCAGCTAGAGCGTCAAGCGTTGGATCATCTGCGTCGTCGCAAAGCTTCTGTGCGGGAGTATGTGGCCAGCTAGGGGAGTTGCGAGTTAATCATGTACCAGTAGCAGGTTGAGCGGAGTTGAAACCTGGCTACTGGTATTTTGTTTTTATACAAATCCCTAGAAGTTCTTCCAGCTTGATAAACCATAACTTTATGACGATAGAGTTATGGTTTACTAGAGCAAACGGTAGAGTATCACTACTTAAAGTGAGGCGGGTCACCAGCCCGTCTTTTTTTGTATGGTAATTTGTGAAGTGTAAATTTCGTCGAGTAAAGCATTGATTCAGGTTCGGTTATATATCTAGCGAGTTATTGCCCTAGGGTGAAATTTTCGTTGGGGTCAAAACTCGTACTGTCACCAAGAGTAGTAGTGAATTTTTGATCTAGGTGATTTGATAGGGATAGGAAAAATTTGATGGCTACTTCAGGAATTCTCTTCTTTCCTCTTGTAGCTATCAGACGCATCCCACAATTCTGCTTTTTACCTCTCAATCGCTGAAGAACCCGAATTTTGCCCTGTGAGGGCGATCGCTTTTAGCGTACTGGCTCCTGTAATAACGAGGCTCGATACGGTTTTCCTTATACCTATTTCACAGGCGATCGACGATATCAGAATTTTCGTGTATTTTTTTTACGTGAGGGCATGGCGATGAAACTGCAATCTACTAATCAATTTTTACGTTCTGCGTCTTTCAAACACATCGCCAAGTTTGCCGCAGGTTTATCTTTGTCCGCAGGTATCTTTGCGATCGGGGAATCCATTAGCCCCACTGCTGCCAAAGCCCAGGCTTCTATCTTGGTGCAAAGCCAAGCAACGTCCAACTTGGCGCAAAGCCAAGCAACGTCCAAGGTTGAAGCTACGGCTGCGGCAAGCAGTTTGCCCAATGGAGTCTATCTCTATGGGCAGTCAGCGCAGCCCGATCAGGTGGGGAAGGCTTATTTTGTGTTTGAGGTAAACCAGGGGAACGTATTGGGTGCGCTGTATATGCCGCGTTCTTCGTTTGACTGCACCTATGGGAAGTTTCAGTCTGGCCGGGTGGCGCTAACGGTGATTGACAGCTACGAGAAAACCCGTCACCCCTACGCGATCGCTCTTGTCCGAAATACTTCTGTCGCTACAACGGGCAGCCCAGCATTGAACTCGATCAACTTGGAAGGTTTCCAGCCGCTCAAAAAACTGAGTGAGACTGACAAGAAGATTCTCAGCGTTTGCAAGCAAAACTATCCCAACGCTTTAAAGTGAGCCTCTAAGCTAAGGATTGTGGATTGATCAATGCCGGAGATCTTCGCCCTCATCCCCTAACCCCTGCTCCCAACTTGGGAGCAGGGGAACCGGACTCCTGCTCCCGCTCCTAAC
>JAAUOZ010000175.1 GCA_012034655.1 Leptolyngbyaceae cyanobacterium CSU_1_3
TTTTGAGTGCCTGTAAAATCAATCAATGAATAATCCAAAAAACTGTTATAAAATCCCTCAAAAGCTTTGCTAGTAATGGACTTTAGTCACTTTAGTATCAGGTTGAGGTCGCACCCATTGATAACTCGCAAAGCTTCAACGCGGAGTTAATCTACAAAGACGTTCTAAGAGATACTAAAGCCCTTGCTGACGAGAACGATTAGATTAAAAGCTTAAGAGGTTGAGCCATCTTCGTTCTGGATTTGAGGCGATTCCGAAAGTTTTGCGCTCAGCGGTTTCGGAGCGTGAGCAGAATCATCTGTCGTTTCATAGAAAGCCGCTTCCGCCGCCGCCTGGTCAGCAGCCTTGGTGTAGCGGCGAAAACTCTGCACCGACTTGTGCCGTGTCAGCGTCATCACATGGTAAGGATTCATCCCCTTCAGCACCAGATTGGTCGCAAACGTATGACGACAGCGGTGAGCATGAAACGCAATACCCGTTTTGAGGGAGATCGCCTCCATCACTTTGCGAATCCCCTCATAACTGAGCCGCTTCCTGGCATTGCGCCGAGAGTGAGAGACAAACAACGGACTCGTGGGCTGTACCATTTCTCCCTGAGTTTGTCGCCAGGATAAGTAAGCCTCCACTCGTCGAATCGCGTCTTGGGTCAAGGGAACCGCTCCCTTACTATCCGCTTTTGCCACCCGAATCGTGAGCCGTCGCCCATCGAAATCCTCTCGGTTCAGAGCAGAGACTTCGCTCGCCCGCAAACCATGCATCAAGACAGCAATCAGCGCCAAGTTGCGCTCTGGTAGAGAGCCTCCAATCACAGCCTGCTCAATCTGTGCTACTTCGGCATCGTTCAAGTTCTGAGCCTCTGGTTCTGTCAGCTTGGGCAACTCGACCTGAAGCGTGGGGTCAAACTCCAGATAGCGAGATTGCGTCATCCAACCGAGGAAGTTCTTCAGCGTACCCAGGACGCGACGGACGGTCGCATCGGATAGAACTCTCTGCTCACGCTCTTCATCCTTTCGCATCAAATGCGCCTTGAACTGAGCCATCTGGCGCGGGGTCACATCCGCCCAACGGCGCTCCGTCCACTCCAAAAACTGCTGAAGGTCTTGACGGTAGGCTTTCTCGGTTCTGGGCGCAAGCGATCGCGCCTGCAAAAACTCCTCAACGCGCAACGCTCTCAAATCCTTGGGGTCTGGCGGCCGTGTTTGGGGTTTGGAGTGTGCCCGATCGACGGGAATAATTTGGATCTCTGGAATAGTTCTGGGCTTCGGTTTCAAAATTGCCTCCATTTAATATTACAGATAATCATCATTAGCTGGAATATGAATAGCATACGACATCTCTAAAAGGCAAAATTGAAAATACGGTAAAATTAAGGCACCTTCAGCCGTGGGAGTCATTTATGCCCTCGCCGTTTCCCGGAATGAATCCCTATCTAGAACAGCCTGTGTTCTGGTCAGAGTTCCACAACCGTCTAATAGTGGCAATCTCAGATGCTTTGACTCCTCAGTTGCGCCCCAAATATTACGTCGCCGTTGAAACTCGCACCTACACCGATGATGATACCGACGAAGAACTGCTGGTCGGAGTCCCGGATGCTCTGGTACTCTCCGCTACTCCAACGTTGATCGCTCCGTTGCCGCCAACTGCTACCGGTGTCGCCGTTCACGCTCGTCCTATCCAGGTGACACTGCCCATGCCAGAAGTGGTGAGAGAACGATACCTGGAAGTTCGGGAAGTCGGGACAGATGCGGTTGTTACCGTTGTTGAGCTGTTGTCGCCCAAAAATAAGCGCAAAGGTCAAGGCAGAACCGCCTATGAGAACAAGCGGCAGCAAGTCCTGAAGAGTCTATCCCATTTAGTCGAGATTGATTTGTTGCGTGCAGGCGTGCCGATGGCGATGCGAGGGTCAAGGTCTCCCTCTCTTTATCGAATCCTGGTCAGCCCTGAATCGATTCGCCCGACGGCAAACCTCTATGGCTTTGGCTTGCCAGAACCCATCCCACCGGTTCCACTGCCTTTGAAGTCCGAAGACGCAGAGGTGATCGTGGATCTGCAAGCAATTCTCTTGGGCGTGTACGATCGCGGCAGTTACGAACTGCGGATTGATTACCGTCAGCCTGTGCCTCCGCCCAAACTCTCGCCTCAGGATCAACAGTGGGTGGATGAGTTGCTTGAGCCGCTGCGGAGTCAGTAATGCCGAAAGCACTGCCGGAAAAGTGTCGCTTGTGTGCTAAGTTGCCTGCTCTTGAGGCGAAACAACTGCATGGAGTAGAGGGCGATGCCTGTTGGGATTCGCGGGTCTGTCCCAATCGCCGATCGTATGCCCGACACCGAGACCGCCGCAATCAACAACGCAATCAAAAACGCTGGGCACAACAAGGACGTGTTGCTGTTGTGCTAACAGATCAGGCTTTAGACGAGGAGACGATCGCACAAATTAAAGCGCATCCTGGCGTGAAGCAGCTTCAGTTTGAGACTCAGTTACCGGAT
This sequence comes from Leptolyngbyaceae cyanobacterium CSU_1_3, assembly GCA_012034655.1. Lineage (GTDB taxonomy): Bacteria > Cyanobacteriota > Cyanobacteriia > Leptolyngbyales > Leptolyngbyaceae > JAAUOZ01. The sequence goes on from JAAUOZ010000175.1 coordinate 2,488, forward strand.
GTGGGGTATTCTGCCGTCTTGCAAGTGTATCGTCGTGCGGTCGATGTGCCACTGGTGGCAATCTCCGGTGAAGTGTGGCGTGGCGGGCAAAAGGAAGCAGACATTGCGCCGATTTCCTGTGCAACGCTGACTCCTCGGCAAGTCGAAGTGTATGTGGAGCGATTGTTAAAGAAGCTTACCGAACTCTACGGGATTCGCAAGTTTGCGGCACTAGAAGAACTTGCGCCTCAGTCCTGTCCGTTGCAGTCTCGTTGAGGAGGAATCATGAGTCGCAAACAGCCAGTGAATGCTGCAAGCTGGGCCGTGCAACTAGATTTGTGGAGCGTTCTAGAAATGGCAGAAGACGTGCCAGAAGACGCGGATCTGGAGGAGATTTGGATGTCCCTGGACACTGCTTTGGAACCGTTGGGAGTGCGGTCTCAGTTGAAGCTGGCGGGAGAGGCGATCGCTCGGATTGCCCAACTGATCCAAGACCGAGCGTTGCTGACGATTCAAGAAATTCACCAGCTTGATCAGAGTGACGGCCCCATCATGCCAGCCGGAGCCTTCGATCGCTTTGTGCGGCAGTCGATGCAGGTGAATTTGACGCAATTTGTGGAAGCGCCGCCTATACCACCGAGACTGTTTCAGGCAGTAGACCAAGCTGAATTTCCGGATGATGGGCGATCTGTGGTGGTGGAGGTTGATCAAGCTGCATTGCTGGAGGCGTTGGAGGCAGAAGTTGAGTTTGTGGAACTGGAGACTTATGAGGAGGCAATTTCTCTGGCCTACAGTGAGAATGTTCAGGAGTGGAACTATGCAATCCAACAGTACTTTGCAGCGCAGCCCAATTCGTCCATTTCGTTTCTGGAACTCATTAGGGCAATTCAAGTAAGGAGCGAGGAAGTAGGAGGGACGCGATCGGTTCCCGTGCAGACGTGGTTAGCGTTGTTGTTGGGCGAATACAAACTAGAGCAACGGGGGGATTTTTATCAGACAGAGACCCTTTGGGTGACACAGGAGTGAATTGACGGAATGTTGCTAGTCTCTGGTGTCAGGCGATTGCCAGATGATGAAATGGGCTTAAAGCCAGAGTACCAAATTTTTGAGTAAGGTCGCCCCAAGCAGTGTTTGATCGCTTGGACACGCTATGGTGAAGAGGGAATAATCGATGTCGATTCGCACAGTTCTGTAGTAAAGATGGTTTAGCTGAAACTCAAGCATTTTGATGAGCAGCGATGTGTTGAGCGAAGAGGAATAAATCATGACGCAAGCGAAACTCCGATTCAAGACGATCGAGGAATACCTAGACTATGACGACGGAACGGACACGCGATATGAATTGGTGAATGGAGAGTTAGTTGCTTTGCCTCCTGAACATCCCATTAATTCAACGATCGCCACGGTGCTTGTGATTGCGCTTGCAGCGTTGGGAATTCCGCCTTACTGTTTTGCGATCGGACATCAGATCGAAGTGGATTCAACTGAAGTCACCGCCCGACAACCGGATCTGATTGTACACACCGAGGAGTCGGCGAGGGCAGTCCTATCGGGTGAGCGATTGATTTGGCGCAGTCTGCCTGCTCCCCGATTAGTGGTTGAGGTCGTATCGCCTGGAAAGTCTGGCAGCGCTAACTATAATCGGGATTATGCAGAAAAACCGAAAGAATATGCAGCACGAGGCATTCCTGAGTTTTGGCAGATTGATCCGGAGCGAGCAATTATCCTGGTATGGGAACTTGAAGATGGCAGCTATCGATCTCAACCGTTTCAGGGAAGCGATCAAATCATTTCACCAACGTTTCCCGCATTACAACTGACGGCTGAACAAGTACTCCGGGCAGGGCTGTGATGCCTTGTCATAGTTAGAAGTTGGATTTAGTAACAGTTGAGGGGCGATCGTGCTTCAGCACCAACAGAGGTGAAGCGATCGATCTTCTAATGATGGTCAAGCGAGGTGCGATCGTCCTCTTCCTGAGTAACGTTTCAATCTTCTTGAATGACATACAGACAAGACTTATTAACGTCTTGAGGCTTCAGAAGGTGAAAATGCTTCTCAGTGTCGCTGTGAAAGCGGTGTCATCTTTGATATTTCCAGGATTTGTGATGACTTGAAAGATGGGTGAAATGGATAGACGATCGCTAATCTGAAAGCGATAGAAGGCTTCGTAGTTAGTCTGAGTTGCGTTAAAAATGCCTAGTAAGTTGTCTTGAAACGTGAGGGGCTGACCTACAGAAATTCCGGCTAAATCACCCACCCTCAACAAATCTGGGAAGGCAACACCTGCTGACCAAGCCGTGGGTTGAATGTCGCCTGGAAAGTTGAAGGCATAACCGAATCGCCCAAATAAGCCTAAATGTTTAGCGATCGCCAGTTCCAGGTTGGCTCCGAGTACTTCGTATTTGTTACCAGCTTGAACGCCATTGCTGTATTGCAAGCGTAGGGCAAAAGCTTTAGAAGGGGAAAGTTCTAGTTCAACGACAGCGAGGTTGGGCGCGTCAAAAATCCCACTACGATCGCTACTGTTGCCAAAGGCAGAATTAGTCGTAGCGAGTGCGCCCTGTTCGGCTCGATAGGCAGCTCTGAGGGTAAGGAAGCTTTGTCCCGGATTCCAGGTCAGTGCAGCGCCAGCGCCAGGGGTGTCGTTAGCGAGTAGCAGTTGGTTGTTGACGAGTCCAAAGGTCGAGAAGTTTGTTGCGCCGAAACTGCCTTCGTTGTTGTTGGCATATCGATTGGAATCGACAAAATCCGATAGGAAGCCTTGAGGGAAAAGAGAGATGCGGAAGTCTGGAGAGACTGGGAAGGTGTAACTCAGCCGACTAAGCCTGAAATTAGGAGCAACGCCGGAGTAGTCGAGGGTGCTATTAGTTTGTAGAAAGCGACCGATCGTGCGACTGGTTTCAATGCCTTGCAAGAGATTTTGCTGGAACGCCTGATTTGCTGTGGGTGAAAGTCCTTCTTCGAGGTTGAGGGTGGCAGTAATGCCAGAGTAAGCATCTCGAACTTGATCAACAGTTTGAAAGTTAGCTAACCCGATGCCTAAGTCTTCTAACGTAACGCCTAAAGAACTGAGTGGAAAAAAGATACGCTCAAACTGCTGCTGAATCTGGGCTTCACCAATACCCGCAATACGATTTCTAAAGGCTCCGTTCTCGTTTTGGAGGAATCCAGCGGCATCGGAGTTGTTGCCTGTACCTGCTTGGAGTTGAGTCAGGAAGAGGTCTTTACCTGTAAAGCTGGTTTCTAAATTGAGGCGCGATCGACTAAAGAAAATTGCATTGGGGTCTGGTGAGTCTGCTTGTGTGCCGCCGTTGAGGGCGAAAATAACTTGCCCCCTAAGCTTGGTGGTGGTGGAGAATTGCTGGGTTTCGAGTTTGGCGGTTCTGGCTTCTAACCCATCTACTCGACCGCGCAGCGTTGCAAGTTCTGTGCTGAATTCTTCTTGCAAGCGTTGCAGCACGGCAAGATCTTCTTTGCGAACTGTATCAGTGAGTCCGGCGGCAAGCAGTTCATTAATGCGATCGAGGGCTGCATTCAACCCAGCAGCGAATTCGTAGCGGGTCATGGCCCGATCGCCGCGAAAGGTTTTGTCGGGATAACCTGCGATCGTACCGTAGCGTTCAACTAAGGATTGCAGTGCCTGAAATGCCCAATCGGTCGGCTGTACGTCTGAGAGTTGAGAAACTGAGGTGACTTGAGGTTCAGAGAGAGTTTCAGGGGTCGCGTCTTGGGCGAAAGATTGGGATGCGATCGCAAGGCTCAAGAGGCTGAGAACACTGACCGGGTAGATGCAATTCATAGATAAAGACTCCGAGAACAGGCGAATGAAACGTCAGATGAAGCGATCGACGCAGCAAAATCTAAGCGTTGAAAACAAAACTGTTGATATCCAGACTGCTGGCTTGCACATTTTTGAGCAGTATGAATGGAGTAGGTCTGAAGGTGTTGCCTAACCCATCTGGGTCGATCTGAACTGACGTTAATCCTGCATTGACTTGACGCATACTCAGGTAGCGATCGGTAATTGGATTGGAACCACCATATCCAGACTTCTTGAGGACATCGGCGACTACAATTTTGTCACTGCCAACGGTGAAGTCCATAATCATGTCGCCAGCGTCAGTAATGTCGGTGTAGGCAAACATATCGCTACCACTGCCGCCTGTGAGAATGTCATTTTCCTTGCCACCAAACAGCCAGTCGTCCCCGTCCCCGCCAGTCATTGTGTCTGTGCCAAAGTTACCGTAGAGCAAATCAATGCCTACTCCTCCATCAAGAGTGTTATTGGCGGAGTTACCAACGACAGTGTTATCAAGTTCGTTGCCTGTTCCGTTAAGGGCTGATGTGCTTTCTAGGAGGTTCAAGTTCTCTAGATTGGCAACTAATGTGTAATCAATTGAGGCGTTGACAGTATCAGTTCCTTGGTTGAAGTATTCAATGATTTGTGTTCCAAGGTTGTCAATTCTGTATATATCGTTGTCAAAGCCGCCTTCTAAAATGGCGTTGCCTCCTAACCCGTCGAGATCATCGTCGCCGCCCAATCCCCAAATATGGTTGTTTTGACCATTGCCTTTGAGAACATCGGCAGATTGAGAGCCTTCTAAGTTTTCGATCGAGATGAATATATCGCCTTGAGCATCGCCTGTGTTGGCTTGAGGGTTGGAAAGATTGGCAACGACTCCAGCGATCGCTGTGAGATAAGAAGCTGTGTCGTTACCATTCCCACCATTGAGTATGTCTGCTCCTACTTCACCAATCAGCTTGTCATTCCCATCGCCACCGTAGAGTGTATCGTTTCCAGCATTGCCGTAGAGCGTATCATTGCCTTCTTTCCCATCCAGAATGTTAGAAGCGGCATTACCAATGATGATGTTGTTGAGGGTATTGCCTGTTCCATTAACCGCCTCACTACCGATAAGCGTTAGATTTTCTAAATTGTTGGCTAGAGTGTAAATAGCTGAGGCATAAACTGTATCAATACCTTCGTTTAGATTTTCGGTGATGATGTCATTAGTGCTATCGACGTAATAAATATCGCTACCTAAACCTCCATACAGGTAGTCATCGCCTAATCCTCCGTCTAATGTGTCGTTTCCACCATTTCCATAGAGGTAGTCAATGCCATCTCTGCCATAAAGATAATTGGCGCTCTCATTACCGATGATGATATTGGATAAGCTATTACCTATGCCATTAATTGTATCAATGCCAATTAAAGTCAGATTTTCTAAGCTATTGCCTAACGTGTAAGTGATTGACGAGTAGACAGTATCAACACCTTCATTAGGAGCCTCAGTAACTATGTCGCCAATACTGTCAATGTAGTAGCGATCGTTGCCTGCACCACCAAGCATTAAATCATTATCTGATCCGCCATCAAGCGTGTCATTTCCATCGCCGCCATAAAGAGTTTCATTACCCGCATTACCAAGGAGTGTGTCATCACCAGCTTCGCCACTTAGTATGTTACTTGCACTGTTTCCAGTAATGATATTGCTTAGACTGTTTCCTGAGCCGTCGATCGCATTGATGCTAGTTAAATTTAGGTTTTCTAAGTTGCTGCCTAATGTGTAGCTTATGGAGGCATTAACTGTATCGATTCCTTCATTCTCACGTTCAGTGGTTGTGTCACCAATATTGTCAACTTCGTAAGTGTCGTTGCCTGTATCACCAAACATAGCATCACTGCCTTCACCTCCTATGAGAATGTCATCGCCACCACGACCATAGAGGGCATCATTACCTGCCAAACCAGTCAAGATATTTCTTGCTTCATTCCCAGTGAGAATGTTTTCAAGAGCATTTCCTTCAGCATCAACTGATTGATTCCCAACAAGGATAATATTGACGTTTTGATCATCTCCTATTAAACTTGCTTGAGTTTCAGAAATATTCGTTTTAAGGATTTCGGCAGTAACATTTACATCATATTGTGTTTCACTACCAGTTGCCCTAAATGTAGCAGACTTATAGGAAGTAACAGGATTGGAGGAGTCCCCTAATTTCTCTGTACTCGCCTCCTTATTTTCTATCCACTTAATCTCTGGTCTACCATCTCTATTGCTAAATAGAATAGAAAATGAGCCAATAGGGTTACTGTTATTCTCAGTAAAAGCCTGGTACAACGCATATCCTGCAATTGTTAAATCTACAGCCGATGCAGTACCTGCTACTATAGCTCCTATTACCGTTGGAGAAGAAATTACTGCAACTACGGCTTCAATTCCTCCTTTGATTATTCCTCCAATGCCTATAGCTATTTTCTTAAAATCAGCGCCATCTTGATCCGCAAAAGAAATAACCTCCACAATGTCTTGGTTATCGTTTATCACAAACTGATCAAACGGCACAGAAATTGTTTGTCTGTCCCGAATGTTGTACCACGGGGGATCATTGTCTGCTGGTGGAGAAAACTTTGTACGAGAGTCACCTGTTCCAACGGGTGCTATTACAAAGTAGATTTCATCCTCAGGAGCAGAATCTGAGCGCTTTATTGCTGTGACATTTGCAGATAGCTTAATTTCAAACATTGTTCTTATTGTTCTGTAAAGTACGTATAGAGGTTTCTCCAAAAGTTCACTCTTTAAGAAACGCGGTCGCCTCTTCCCACTGACTGTCGCAGTATCAACCTGAGTACGTCTGTCTCTAGGCGCGATCGCTCAGTGAAATTACCCAGGAACGAATTGACTCTACCAACACTGTCGATCGCTGTCGAATATTCTCTTGCGATTTTGAACACAATCTTGCTCTGTTTTCCAAAATCCCGATCGCCACCCCCTCTACAGCGACGATTTCAAAAACAAGTCGTGTTTTATAATCGAGAGATTCGGCACCAGATTCTATCGCTATCTGATCGACCCCTTGCGGGTAACTCGAAGAGATCGCTCCTCTAACAAAACCCATGAAAACCACGATCGAAATTGATGACACCTTGGTCATTGATGCCCTGAAAGCCACAGGACTCACTCTTCAACAGGAAGTTATCGAACTCGCCCTGAAAACCCTGATTCAGATAAAACAGCAGGAAGCCATTCGATCCTTTCGAGGACAACTACCTTGGGATGGCGATCTAGAGTCAATGAGAACCGACTCATGATTCTGGTAGATTCCGGTGTGTGGATTGACTATTTCAACGGTCAAGCTACACCGCAAGTTGATCTGCTCGACCAGTTCTTGGGAACCCAGCCTCTGGCAATTGGTGATTTGATTCTTGTTGAGGTCTTGCAGGGGTTTCGGCATGACGCAGACTATACAACTGCTAAACAATTACTCACCTCCCTGACAGTTTCCAACTTGCTCAATGCAAGTCTAGCCATTCAAAGTGCTGATCACTATCGGACGCTCAGAAAACAAGGGATCACGATTCGGAAAACAATTGATGTCATGATCGCTACGTTTTGTATTGCGGAGGATCATACTCTACTGTTCTCAGATAAAGACTTCATTCCCTTTGTCCAGCATCTAAGCTTGAAAGCAGTGATTCTGAACCCATAGCAGATTCCCATGCCGTCCCCCTTTCCTGGAATATATGGGTGAGAACCCATTGCCCAGACTAGACGCAGAGCTAGACAGCGATACGATAGAGTAATGCATAGGCTGCATCCGTACAGAAGAGATCGCCATGACAACCACTACGCGCCGCATGACTCTAGAAGAATATCTGGACTATGACGACGGGACAGATACTCGCTATGAATTAGTGAACGGGGAGTTAGCGGAAGTACCCTCTGAAAGCGACTTGACGATGATCTTACTCTTTGTGATCGGTCAATTTGTCAATCCCAAACTCCTGCGACGTGGCACTGAAATTGTGGTCAATGGTTATCGAACTACGACGCGGATTCCTGACCTGATGGTGCTGACCGAAGACCTTGCGGCTGCTCTCTCTGGCTCAAAGCGGAGCATTGTCATGCCGGATATGCCGCCGCCTGCCCTCGTGGTCGAAATCGTTTCTCCTGGCACGGCTAACGAAGCGCGAGACTACCGTTACAAGCGTTCTGAATATGCAGCACGCAGTATTGCAGAATATTGGATTGTCGATCCACAGCAGGCACGGATTACCGTTTTGACGCTGGTTGCAGGATTATATGAGGAAGCCGTTTTCAAAGGGAACGATCGTCTCATTTCTGCCACACTGCCAACCTTAGATCTGACTCCAGCACAAGTGCTACAAGCAGGCGATAGTGAGTAACCGAGGACGATCGCAGTTAGAAGGTTCAATATGCATCGCGAGAGGCACATCACACCTTCCAAAAGAATTGGAAAGGATGGGACACTACATTAGTTCGCGGAATCGGGTCGGTGAAACTCCAGTGTAGCGGCGAAAGTATTTCGCGAAGTGGCTCTGGTTATTGAATCCGCACTCTAGCGCGATATGTGTCACTGTGCGTTCTGGTTTCCCCAAGAGTTGTTTTGCCTGTTCCACTCGTTGTTGCATCAGGTAATGATGGGGACTCATACCCGTCGATTGTTTGAACATCCGACAGAAATGGTATTGGCTGATGTGCAGTTTAGCCGCCATGTCTGCCAGCAATATCTTTTTGCCCAAGTGAGTGTTGATATAGTCGATCGCTACATTCAACTTGTCTTTGGGCAATCCATCGTCATACGATCGAAGCACATGTTTGCGGGTCGCATAATGCTTTAACAAATGAGCAGACAACGCCGTTGCCAACGAATCGGCATAGAAACCATTTCCGCCATCAAGTTCTAGATCTGTCCTAAGCGCTAGTCCGATTTGATGGATCAGGTGATCGGCTTTCTTCAATTCCAACAAAAACTCAACTTTATCTGGATTAATTGACTCATAAGCGAGTTGGGAAATGAAGGCCGGCTCTAAATAAAAGTGAATAAACTCAATATTCTGACTCCAGGAGCCACCATAAGGCACATGAGCCGGAAATATTTGAATATGACTGGTGTAGTCATTCCCATCAAACTGTGTCTGTCCCCACCGACCTTCAGAAACCCAACTTACCTCTACTAGCTGATCCCCAAGCGGAAGCGGGATCACAAGGACATGTTGAGGGTTCTGTATTTCAGGTAATTCCCACGCTGGCTGACGATGATGAGCGAGATGAATATTTCTCCAGCTTGATTGAAAGCTAGTTAAGAGAGGCAAGTTGGGTAAAATCTGCGGCGGCGCATCCTTAATGAAGTCAACATCCAAAGGCTGTTCTGCGGGCATCATACTCACTTTTCTCGATAGATGGTCAGTCAAAATCCCTGATTGACGAATATTATCAATCCAGGGGCTGGTGAAAGTGAGCGTTTCAACACATTAATTAATTGACGGCAGATTTAGAGGCTCTAGCGGATGAGTGGGCGACCCCTTGCGGGTAACTCGAAGAGATCGCTTCCTTGCAATGCTCTACTTAGGGTCATGGATTAAATAAGGTGTAATACTCCCAGTTAGATCAGTAAGATAGAGAAGCAAACTAATGAACCAGAGAATCGATGCAACCCTACCCCACTGAGATCGAAGCCCAAATGCAACGATAC
>JAAUOZ010000176.1 GCA_012034655.1 Leptolyngbyaceae cyanobacterium CSU_1_3
CAACGCTAAGGTTTCGGGGTGGCATCCGAATAATCGCCGAATGTATGCCTGCCCCCCGTACCCTAATTTCACGGCTTCAATGGCGGCATAGCGACGACGATCTTTTTCCGAGAGGGATTGGTAGTATTGTTGCATTTGGGCTTCGATCTCAGTGGGGTAGGGTTGCATCGATTCTCTGGTTCATTAGTTTGCTTCTCTATCTTACTGATCTAACTGGGAGTATTACACCTTATTTAATCCATGATCCTTAGTAGAAGCCCGTCACTTTGATCAGAATCTCACTGCAACTGACCAGGTTTTGTACAATCTCAGCCGCCGTGGAATTGAGTGGGATGTTTTGCCGTGGTGTCGTCAGCAAGGCATTCCCGTAATGGCATATTCTCCAATCGAACAGGGTCGATTATTGAAGAATAAATCGTTGGGTGCGATCGCATCTCAATTAAACGTTACGCCTGCTCAAGTTGCGCTTTCATGGCTGCTTCATCAAGAGAACGTGGTCGTGATTCCGAAATCAAGTCAGCGCGATCGAATTCAAGAAAACTATGCAGCGTTGGATATTACTTTGAGCAAGGCGGATTTGAATGCGCTGGATCAAGCGTTTCCGCCACCTGTGCGATCGCTCACGATTGCACAGATTGAGATCGCGCTCATCATTCGAGTAAACAGTATCGGAGAAGTGCTTTTGTACATTTTGTCAAAACTGAGATGTAGTACAAGACTGCCAATTGTCCCCAAAAAATCCGCTTCAGAACTTACTTGACAAGTCTTATAGTACATATATACGATAAAGCAAGTGTACTGAATTTGTCCCAGATTGCGGTATAGATTATTTCCAAATAGATACGTAGAATTCGATCGCGCATTGTTGTTGTGTGAGGAGCGATCGATGAACGAATCAGAATGGTCAGAGATCAAACGCATTTTGGTACAGGCTTATATCGTTCTGGAGGAACTTATGTCACCCTTAGCCTGGAACAATGCTGATTCAACAACTCAAGAGAATGTGGAGGAAGCAAAGAACAGGATTGCTAAAGCATTGCAAGATCCTGAAGTAGAAGAAGCTGCCCAACTGATTGAATATGAAACTCTCCTTCAGAAGTTGGAAGCTTTAGAGATGCCAATCACAGACGAAGAAATCGACATCTCTGAAAGATTCCGTAATTCGTACTAACTCCAACCAATCTGACTGTCACATCGTCAGTAAAATGCGTGATAACTCTATTAGACGAGCTTCTCTAACCTTTGTATTAATTTGGTCAAATAGTCCTTGAGAAGTTGCTTACCTCTTTCACGATGCTTTTCTTCCAAGCGCCCAGATATTTCTGAATGATCGATTAGATAATCCCGGATGTAACGAAGCACTCTGAGGTAAGCATAGTTATTTGGCTCAGCTTCATTAGGATACCGCTGTTTAATGTCTTCCACTCGCATCTCTCGGCGATATTTTATACTCAGCATCAACCATGCCTTAAGGTACATGAATATGTCTTTCCGAAATCTTTCTAAATCTTGGTTAGATCGAATTTCTTCTCTAGAAGCCTTATCCATGCCTAGCTCTTTGCGACAAGCCCAATTAGCAAGACCTACTAGAAGTTCGTCTTCGTCACCCAACCTTCGTAGAACTTCATCACTTGCAAGAGCATCATTTTTGATTTGTTCAAGCAGTGATTCATCTCGGATTGATAGGCGAGCAGAACTATAGTTCCGATGAGCAGGCAGAATTACTGCATAGTACTCTATGTCTTGCTGCTCAAGAATGCCCTCTGAAGTTTGAGTAGTCTTGTACTTCTTAATGCCTTCGTCTTTTGCTCGTTCTATTGCACCTTTAACTAAGGCATTCACCATGTCAAAAGACAGAGGTGCACCAAAAAGTGCAAAGATTATTGCTGTAGCCGTAAAGCTAGAATCGGGAAAAGCTTTAGATAGTAGTAGTGTCCCAGTAGCAGATCCCCAAATAAGAATCAATACAATCCAAACTGCTTGGTCTTCAGTTATGCAAAAGAAACGACGAAAACGCACCCTTGAAAAAGCCATAATTTAACTTCCGTCTTCAATTCGGTAGGAAGAGAAAAACTCTAGAAAAGTAGATCAAATCAATCTAGAGATCGCACCAATTCTTGCAGTAGTTCTGACTCCTCCTTCATAGCTTTGCGAATCCGAGCAATCATAGAAGAAGCCGTATTTTTACTCACTCCAATTTCTTGAGCAAGTCGGCGCATACTGATTACTCTAGATGAGTTCATTACTAATTTAAGGGCATGAAACCATTTCTGTAAATCTACATGAGTCTGATGAAACAGAGTGCCCACCGTAACGCTGTACGATGTAAAACAATCGTTACAGTGATACCTTTGTTCCGACTTAAAAGCTGCTGCATTGGTTGAACCGCAATACGGGCATTGAGGCTTTCCATTCCAACGAATGCTTTCTAGCAAATGCAAATATTCCTGATGAGTTTTTGACATCGCGCAAAGAATCAAAATTGAGCTTCACGCTAATCAAAAGCCCAATCTGTCCCCTGTTACGCAGAACATCAGGTTAAATCAGTCACATTCGACAATTCACACCAAGTTTTAGACGTTGTATCCTGTCTTTTTTAAGACTTGAAACAGCGCATCGCGTAATTCTGCTTCACCTTCAATCCCTTAAACTAAGACGCGATCGTACCTCCCGCGTCGAACCGGAATATTGATAATCCACTCAAACGCATTGGTCTGCCAAAGCTCATATGCCTCAAATCGATAGCCTAATGTCTCAAACCAACCCCGCATTTGTTGAGCCAAGGCAAAAGCATTGCACTGTTCAGCACCAGATGCTTCTGGTAAAGCAAGTACCGACTGCGCTGCGAGTCTTGCCATCTCGGTGCGAATCCCTTCGATCGAGGGCAACCGTTCCAACCGCTCATGCACCTGAGCGATCTGGCGATGCAGCGAGTTGAGTTGGTGAGCCGTCAAGATATCTCCTGGGGTGCGAGTGCGTTTGGCGATCGCAATAAATACTGTGGCAAATTGATAAAACTCCTGCCGTACATCGATCCCTAATGCCTGTAGTTCATGCCCCAAGGCAGCCCCTTCGAGAAAACCCTCTCCCACTTGCAGCAGAACTGAGAAATTATCTTGTCCCCAAGCCGCTTGCAAAGCTTGGCGAATTTCAGGTTGCCGAAACAGTTCCAACACGACTTTGGGTTTCCCGACTCCATACTCGATTAGCGTATAGGCATAAACACCACCGAAATCCGCAGGGGGGCTATCAGGACTGAGATTGAACTGTTTCAGCAGCCGAATCACAGTTTCGTTTCGCTCTAATTTGTTCCGCAGCATGGCTGTGGGATTGACGATACCAGTGATGGCTTGAATCAGCACGTTAAAGTCGATCGGAATCACGGGGGCAGCCTCGAAACAAACGACCTTAGACTAACCGTTCTAATTTTAAATTGCCAAGATCAAAAATATAAAATTTGATGCCTAGATTACTGAGAGCAAGAGCTTTGAGCGATCAAATCGTCTTTTCCTAAGACTTTTGTACAGGGGTCACGAAGTCACGCTCATTCGCTTCAAATTACATCATCGCTCCAATCAGAATTGCTCCACATTACGCTCTCGCTACCTGAATCCATCTTCGCCATCGCTTCTAACGCAGCCGCCGCAATTCCTCACGTCCATGCTCTCATTTATAAAATGTCATCAATGGTAATAATCGCAGCCAAGTTTACTGACTCTGCGATGAAGCAACCTCATCTTCGGGCAGTGGCAAGCGTAACCACAACGGCAAATGGTCACTCACTTCATGTTCAAACTTCGCGAAAAACGATCGCTTCTCACTTGCTGACAACTTCTCTAATGGCTGTACACCTAATGCTTCACGAAATAATTCCACAAAGTTGAACACGCCATAATCTGGTCCCCGCAACTGTGATCCCGTCATGGCATTCTCCTTATACGTCGGAAAGCGCGGATCGCGGCTGAACAGTGCAATCTGATCAAACGTCTCGCTAGAACGAGCATTCGTGCGAAATTGCTGCTGTTGCTTCGGGTGGATATCGATGAAGGGAAAGTTGACGTTTGCCGTCTTGCCCATCGCTTGATTGAACGTTTTGATGTGTGCCTCAATCCGAGGGCGGTCTTGCTCCGGATCATCAAAATCAAGATTGAGATCTCCCAAAAGGATAAAACTGGAAAATGCGCCCTTCTCTTCTTTGACCCGCCCCATAATCCACTCCATCAGTGCATCAAATTCTTGCCGCCGATCCTCAATACCTTCACCAAAGTAAAGGTGTGCGTTGACTGCCATGAATTCGTAAGGCTGAGTTCCTGGATGTCCCGCAATGCGAAAACTCGCACAGAATGGCTGGCGAACGAAGGTCAAAAATACAGGTAGCTGAATTTTTGCACCTTTGCGGATCTCCCCAGTTTTAGGGTCAAGATGTGGCGCGATCGCGTCTTTTAATTCTTCCTTATGTTCAATCAATGTCGTCAGCAGCTTGGTGCGATCGTAGGACACATCCGAAACGATATTGCCCCGCTCAATCAGAGATCGATTGTAGATGAATCCTAACCGTTCCCCTAATCCCTGTTCTCCTGGAAATGCTCCAGTCACATCCGAAACCACAGCACCATATTCTAATCCCATCAGTTCTTTTAAGCGATCGAACCCTTCGAGGTCGTCCATAATTTCTTGTACTGCCAACAAATCAAAGTGCTGACAGACTTGAGCAAGGAATTTCCAAGTCGCCTCGCTTCGCTGCTTTCGAGCGCCCAGCTTACGAATATTAAAGGAGGCTAAAACAACAGAGCCGTACTCTCGCTTGGGCAAGCCATATTTATAAGGTTCAGTCGCTAAAAGCTGGTTAATTTTATCCCATTCATTCGTACTCAGTTCGGTCATGATTGCACCCAGCGTCTAGAAAACTCTAAAGTAGGTGCATGATAGCCACAAATCTGTAGTTTGAAGCATTTAGAAATGCGTGGAATGTCTGAGGGAATTGTCTGGTGGTTCGAGCAATTCGTACATTCGACGGGGAAAATCGGCAAGTGTCTGATCCGATGGAAGTAGTGCTTCTGGACTTGACGAATTCCCATTGCGCGTCCACAGGGAAGCATTGTGAACCGCTTGATGCTCCTGCCATTGCCGCACCTGGAGATACTATTGAATGACATCAGGTTCAAGATATCTCAGCACTTCGATGCCCCGTATACTCACATTCATCATGGGATGTCCTTCAATCTGCAACGGCTGCCGTTGCAGTTCTTCGCCTCGCCATCTCTGCCTGTGCCGCTTCAGGGCTATAAAACTGACCCACATCGACAGGTAATTCAACGGTGTCACCCCGAATCACTTGCTGAAGCAGTTGGTTTACTTGATGCGTGATGTGCTGATTGAATTGAAGCATCTGGTAAAAGCGGGGTTCAGCCGTCAAACTCCAACCCTGGTATTTGCCAACCGGAACGATTTCACGCACAAAGCGAAAGCTGAGTTGCTGGTTCGGTAAGGCAAGCCAAACATTCCAGGAGTTGGCATCGCTGCCAGATTCAATTTTTAGGACTTGAACGTTCATGGCTCAACCCGATAAACAACTTGCCTGCTCCAGACTTTCAAAAATGCCTGTAGCTCCATTTTATATCTTGAGCCTTGTCTCGCACTGCGGGTCATGCCCCAAGGATCTCGAATCAAGACTTCATTGTTTTCGTTTAGCCCGTCTACGAGAACGATATGACCGATCGGTGCGCCATCTTCCCACAGTCCTGCTCCCCAGGAACCAATACTGCTTAATGTCCTTAGCAATTCTTCATTGGTAGCATTTTCGATGCCGATGGCTGCACCAATCCAACGTCCAGGCAAGTTTCCAATCTGATTTAGAACGACCCTTGCGGTATCTGCGAAGCAGCGCGCTAAGATGGGAATTTCCATTGGCACTCCACCTGCACTATCGGCAATTTCTCTCTGGCTAATCGCTGTAACTCCGTGATCGCGCAACAACATCTCCCCACAAGCGGCGGCACAAGCATCGTCATTAAATTGTTTGATTACGGATGAATCTGGATATTCATCGATAACGCGCCAAGATCCGCCTGCTCCTAAAAAACCTTCTTTAGCCACAAACCCGATCGCTTAAATCTTTTGCCTTGCTCAGTCTAATTCTTGCGGTACAGATTTGACAATTGATCCTTCCGACTTCAACATCGGTTGAATCTGAGCCTTGAAAATTGATTGGGGTAAAATTGGGGTAAGAGGGTGACGAGTGCGCTAGAATCCCTGCAAGGAAACAAGTGAATACACCTTGCCAAGGTGAATGTCGCGCGTTCGAATCGCGTTACCCGCTTTCTAACAGAAGTTTCTCAGAGCCATTATCTTAGGCGCTTTCAAAAGCTCTGAAAGATGATTTGTTGACGGAAATATTAGGATATTAGTACTAATATTTGGGTGTTTGTGGGGTGTTTCACTTAACCTTGGGGTAAATCGGGGGTAAAGCTGACCCCGATCGCCTTGGGAGATTTGTGATGCATTCCAAAAAGTCTTCGAGTAAGGCAACCAAGGGGACGGTTCAGATCAAGATTTGTAGCGATCGTATTCAACTTGTGTTCCGGGTTCGTCGATACACCTGCTAATTGCAAGTTGGCAGAGTTCAAAGCCAGCGAAAGCGCGAAAGACATTCTCTACGAGCGGTTCGATCGAACTTTGAAGAAATACAAGCCCGAAACTGCCCTCAGCACTCAGGCAAAAGCGATCGCCATCCAAGAGAATCTGAATGCCGCCGTCACCTACTTCCAGAACCATTGCCATCAGATGAACGATGCCCAACATCAGGACACACTACCCGATTGGGTCGGGAGTGACCGAAGCGGCGTGTAAGACGGTGATTAAGCTTTTGTTGTCTAGCACGATTAGCCCTGTCAGGTAGGCCTGGAAGTTCTCATATGCCCGTTCATTGCTAAACAAGTCACGAAAAGCGTTGGCGTGGCGATCGACGAGGGGAGCCGGGGCGACTATCGGCAGTTGCATGAGCCAGAAACTCCTGAACGAGCCAAAACTCGCCTGTACTTTCCCGCATTCCTCTCCCCTGGTCATCTCACCACAAACGGACTTCGACTTCTCTCTCACAACTTCAGCGCATAGTCAAGTTACATAACTTGACTATGCGCTGAAGTATTTCGCCGCAGGATGGTACGCAATGATCGCTGTTGTGGATTGTTCTGGGTAGAGTTGCTCGCTTTCATCCATGTGCAGATTGAGGCGATCGCAACCCAACAACTCCAACAACTTATATTGATCATGAATGTTGGGGCACGCTGGATAGCCAAAACTATAACGCGAACCCTGATAGCGCTGCGCCAGAATATCGCGAATGTTGTCGGGGTCTGCGCCACTAAAGCCCAACTCGCGCCGAATTCGAGCATGAACCCATTCTGCCAGCGCTTCTGCCATTGATACGGCCATCCCGTGGAAGTAGAGATAGTCGGTGTAGTTGTTTGCTTCAAATAGCGTTTTGGCAAACTCAGTCGCAACTTCACCCATTGTCACCGCTTGCATTGGGAAGACATCAACTTGTCCCGATTCTTTAGATGCAAAGAAGTCGGCAATGCAATAGCGACGCAGCGATCGTTGGCGAGGAAACTTAAACTCTGCAATTCGATCATTCGTGGCTTCTGGGTCATAAAGATACAGAGAATTGCCTTCAGATTGACAAGGGAAGTAGCCATAGACCGCTTGAGGATGCAGCAAGTTTTCTGCGACAATGCGCCGCTTCCAGATCTCTAGAATGGGATACACCTTGTCTGCAAGAAACTGATCGTATTCTTCGCGAGACTGCTCACGAGGTTTGCGAAACTGCCACTGCCCGGCGATGAGTGCCTGCAAGTCTAAGTGCCAGAAGAGATCTTGCCAGGGAATGTCTGACGGTTGCAGAATTTTAGTTCCCCAGAAAGGCGGTGTAGGGCGGGGAATATTGGAATCGATCGAAGACGATCGTTCTGTATCCTCCGGCAATTCTTCGTCCGTTGTTGCTGTCGTTACCGTTTCGGTTGCAGATTCTTCGATCGTTTCAATCTCTAGATCCATCTCACCATTGAGAAAGCCTTTAAGATCATCCCATTCGCTGTTCTGTTTCGCGGGCATGAGTTTGTCCATGAAATGCAGATCAGAGAAAGCATCTTTTCCGTAGATGACTTTACCTTTGTAGGTTTTTTGGCAATCATCATGGACAAATTTTGGCGTGAGCGCTGCGCCCCCCAAAATGACTGGAACGGTAATCCCTTTTTCATTAAAAACCGCCAGATTTTCTTTCATAAATGCGGTTGACTTGACGAGCAACCCACTCATGGCGATGCAATCGGCTTTGTGTTCTAGGTAGGCATCAATAATGTTATCAACGGGCTGCTTAATTCCCAGGTTGATCACTTTGTAGCCATTGTTTGTCAGAATGATATCGACTAAATTTTTGCCGATGTCGTGTACGTCGCCCTTGACGGTTGCAATTAGAAAAACACCCTTCGATTGCCCCGCTTCCTTCTCCATTAATGGCTCTAAGAAGCCACGGCCGACTTCATAGTTTCGGCAGATTGCAGGACAAATGGAAGTTGCATTTGCCCCGATCCAAACAGTTCACCTACGACTTTCATACCGTCTAATAGGTAGGTGTTGATGATATCCAAAGGGGCATAGGTTTCGAGGGCAACTTTGAGAGCGTCTTCGAGTCCGATTCTCTCTCCGTCAATAATGTGGCGCTTGAGGCGTTCTTCTACGGGCAGTTTGGCATCTTCGCTACGATCGCGTTTTGTGGTTGCCCCTTCAAATACGGTCGTCAGTTCTCCTAGGGGGTCGTAGGTGCAAATATCCCCCTCAAATTGCCGTCGATCGTAAATCAGCTTGCGGCAAATTTCTTGATGTTCGGAGGCAATTTTCGCCATTGGCAAAATCTTGGCAGCGCTGATAATGGCACTGTCCATGCCGACTTGCATTGCTTCGTGCAAGAACATTGAGTTTAGAACTTGACGGGCGGCAGCATTTAAGCCAAATGAGATGTTAGAAACGCCTAAGGTGATATGACATCCCGGCAAGTGTTCGCGGATCATGCGAATGGAGTCGATCGTTGCTTTGCCGTTCTCTCGATCTTCCTCAATGCCCGTTGAAATGGGCAATGCTAAGGTATCAAAAAAGATTTCATAGGCAGGAAGTCCAAACTCAACCGCTTGACGATAGGCCCGTTGCGCGATCGCAAACTTCTTCTCGGCTGTTCGCGCCATGCCATCTTCGTCGATCGTACCAATCACCACGCCCGCGCCATATTCTTTGGCAAGTTCCAAGACTTTCAGAAAGCGTTCTTCGCCATCTTCATAGTTGGTGGAATTCAAGAGACACTTGCCCCCGGCCACTTTTAGTCCAGCTTCCATTTTTCCCATTCGGTGGAGTCGAGCATCAATGGGAGATTGACGTTGGTGACGAGCCGAGAAACCAACTCGTGCATATCTTTTACACCGTCACGCCCCACATAATCGACGTTCACGTCTAGGATATGTGCACCTTCTTTGACCTGCGATCGGGCTAGGGCCACCAATCCATCCCAATCTTCAGCATTCAACAGGTCGCGACACTTTTTAGAACCACTAGCATTGAGTCTTTCACCAATGATCAAGAATGAATTGTCTTGTTCATAGGGCTGGGCACTATAAATGGATGCGGCCGATGGCACATAGTTAAACGCAGGACGAGTGACCTGGCCATTGCTTCTCACCGATCGAGCTTTAGGCGTGAGTGTGGTCGCAAGTTCTGCCAATTGTTGAATATGATCTGGCCGTGTGCCACAGCAACCCCCAATCACTTGCACACCTAGATCTTCAACAAAGTTCATAAGCGACATCCGCAGTTCCATCGGTGTCAGCCTATAGTGAGCATGTCCGCCCACATTCTCTGGCAAACCCGCGTTAGGAATGCAAGACACCACAAAGGGCGAATGAGCCGACAGATATTTAACATGTTCTGCCATGCGATCGGGCCCCGTGGCGCAGTTCAAACCGAGAATATCGATCGGATATGGCTCCAAAATCGACAAGACGGCACTAATATCAGAACCGACCAGCATCGTACCCTGAATTTCCATGGTGACAGACACCATCAGCGGACGCGATCGCCCTTCTTTTTGAATACCTCCTCAATCCCATTTAGCGCTGCCTTAATTTGCAGCACATCTTGGCAGGTTTCCACGAGAAACAGGTCTACACCTCCGTCGTACAGGCCCTCAGCCTGTTCGGAGAATGCAGCCTTGAGCGTGTCGTAGGTGATGTTTCCTAGGGTTGGCAGTTTGGTTCCAGGGCCGATCGACCCCGCCACAAATCGTGGTTTCTCTGGGGTAGAAAATTCGTTGGCGACTCGCTTGGCAAGCTCGGCGGCGGCTTTGCTCAGAGCATAAGCCTGATCTGCCAGGTTATATTCTGCCAACACAAAGGAACTGCTGCCGAAGGTGTCGGTTTCGATCACATCGGCTCCGGCGGCCAAAAAGTCGCGATGAACTTTTTCTACAGCCTCCGGTTTACTGTAAATCAGATATTCGTTACAGCCCTCGTAGTCGGCTCCGCCAAAGTCTTCTGCGGTTAGGTTCTGAACCTGAAGGTTCGTTCCCATTGCTCCATCGAAGACGATCACGGGGCGATCGGGGCTGTGCAGACGAGCCAGAAAAGCACTGTTCATAGGGCAACTGGTTATGCAAAAGGACACTAAGAAATGAGCCACGAAGGTTTTTTATTTCTTAACCTTCTATTGTGAGGAATCCCTCAGATTCGGCAAAGCTGTCGTTGTGACAATTCACCAAGGCTACACATTTCTTTCTTCACTTTGGCATAACTCAGAGGAGGGAGGAGGGAAGAGGATGGGGAAAGGCAGGAGGATTTGTGAGTTGGTTATCGCGGCTCGGCTTGGCTAGACTGCTGAAGCCTTCTTGCTGAGTCGATCGCCTCTTGCTGGTAGTCTTTTAAGCCTTGCTGCTGATAGAGCTTGGCGGCGCTTTGGTAGTCGGCGATCGCGGCTTTTTTCTGCCCTCGGCAGCGTGAAGGTTGGCTCGGTTATAGAATGCGTCTGCAAAGTTTTTATCGAGTTGGATCGCCTGCGTGTAGTCGTTGAGGGCGGCGGGGCGATCGCCGATCGCGGCGTGCTCAATGCCTCGGTTGTAGTAGAAATTGGAATTCTTGGGAGCGCGTTGGATCGCCTGGGTGTAGTCAGCGATCGCAGCCTGGTGATTGCCCTTGCGAGAATCTTCGTAAGCTTGCTGAAACCAGTCTTCGGCAACGGTTTGGCGCTGATCAGAGACCCGATTTTCGCTGGCGGGTGTGTCGTGAGCGGACGACACAGCGTGAGCAATAGGGCGACCGACAGCCCCAACACACCGCCTGCTAGCAGAGGAGAAATTTTGGACGAGTCACCGCCCGGCCGATTGAGAGGGGTTGACACTCGTTGCAAAGCCGTTCTGACGCGATTCTGAAATCGGCTTAGGGGGGCAGCCTTCGTCAGCGGAGCGCCGTCACGACCCTTTTGCAGTGCCGACTCGATCGCTGGGTAGTTTCGACGGATTGGGGAATCAGAATGGTTGCCATCTTGGGCGTTGGGTTCGTTCTCTTTCATGGTGGCGCTCCCTGAGTTTCCAATAGGAATAATGGCTCAAAAACGATCGCTTTGGTCAGAAAGTTGAGGACACTAGCGGACGAAATGCCAAACCTGGGTCGGCTTTCTGACTCGCCCCTACCCTGCGAAGTGTGGCAGAGGATATATACTTTGTCAGGGCATAAAATTAAAGATTTTGGACGGGGTGCAGGGGTGGAACCCCTGGCTGGGCGCAGCCCCCACACCCCTTCTAAACCAAAATCTATAGGCTGACGCAGTATATCTGTAAGCAAA
>JAAUOZ010000177.1 GCA_012034655.1 Leptolyngbyaceae cyanobacterium CSU_1_3
TGCAGCGGACTGATTGAGTCTTCTCAACTCCGATTCGAGTTGATCGACAGCCACTGAACTTTGCCGTTAGGCGGCTTTGGATGACAATTTAGTTTAAAATCTGCCAAAATTGACAAAGGGTGGCTTCTGTACATAGTAGGTAGTTTTGCTGACTCAATGGCAAACGTAAAGGTAGTTCGTCTGGAATCTAAGGCGCAATTTATCTGGTTGCTTCTGTGATTTGGCTTAACTGATGACACGCCCTAGGGGGTCTGTCAAGAATTTTTTGAGGTGAAAGCCTTTCAAAAATAACCGCTTCCCCATTCACGATCCTTAGAAAAGGGATGGGGGTAATTTGGGCAGGAGAAAGTATGAAGCGATATTGGAAGTTGGTGAAATTGTTTTGGAGCACGGCGATCGCGGCTGAGTTGGAGTATCGAGCCAATTTTGCGATCGCAACGTTGACCAGTTTGGGCGGGTTGGCAGGAAGTCTATTTGGGCTGTCATTATTCTATGGAACGGGCAATAGCTTTGCAGGATGGCGCTGGGAAGAAGCGCTAATTGTAGTGGGTGTTTTCACCCTGCTCGAAGGGTTCTCTAGCACCTTTCTGGCTCCCAACCTCAATCGCATTGTGCGCCATGTGCAACTGGGAACCCTCGATTTTGTGCTGTTGAAACCCATTAGCTCTCAGTTTTGGCTATCTGCCCATACGATTTCTCCCTGGGGGTTGCCAGATCTGTTGTTTGGGCTGATAGTCATCCTCTATGCTGGAAGTCATTTAAAGGTGGGCGTTGGCGCGTATTTGGCCAGCCTGATTCCATTGACCTTTGGGGTGACGATTCTCTATAGCTTATGGTTTATGTTGGGTGCAACAAGCATTTGGTTTGTCAAAATATACAACGTCACCGAAGTGCTGAGAGGCTTACTAGAAGCCGGTCGCTTCCCTATGGCAGCCTACCCAGTCGCCTATCGATTTTTCTTCACCTTCGTCGTGCCCGTCGCCTTTCTCACGACGCTCCCCGCCGAAACCCTGCTAGGGCGAGTCCAGATCGGCTGGACGATCGCCGCCGCCCTATTAGCGATCGTCCTCCTAGGGTTGTCCCATTATTTCTGGCGCTTCGCCCTCCGCTTCTACACCAGTGCCTCTAGCTAAGTGATTTCTAGTCTTGAAATCCTATCAAAAACGAGTGTTGTTTTTGGGTGAGTTTAGGAGAATTCGATCGCCAGATTGAGATCTAGATTGAGATCCAGATTGAGATCACAAATAATTTATGCTTACTCACGCTGCTTCAACCGTTCATACAACCCCTACAGAGTCTTTTATCTATCAGCCGCCTGCTGCCGCTTACCATGCTAAACGCATTTTAGTGAAACCAAATCTTGGCTACCCTGTTGGGCCGCCGATCACAGTGAGTATGGGCGTTCTAGACAAAGTTCTTAGGGCGTTGCGGCAGGCTAGCCCGCAAGCTGAAATTTTGATTGTTGAAGGAGTCTGCTCCCCGGTCAACCTGGCTGAAATTGCAAAACGCAATGGCTTATATCCACTCTTAGACGACAAAATGCAACTGGTGGATGCAGACACATTAGCGATCGTCGAATACCCCAATCACTCTCCTCAGCCCGTCAGGTTTCCCACCATGTGGGCCCCCGCACTTTTGCAAGAAGTAGATTGTCGGATTAGCGTCGGCACTTTCAAGCGTACTATCCTCAAAGACCAGCCCCTCATTTCTGCTTCACTTAAGAACCTTTACGGACTATTTCCTCGTGCCAAATATAAAGCACGTAGTGCCAATTCGCGGGGTCAATTGCATCGCCCATCGGTAGCACAGGTTTTGCAGGATGTCTATTTTTGCATTGGACACTTGTTTGATGGGGCCGTGGTGGATGCCGATCTCCGACTGATCAGCCCAGACTGGAAGCCCGACAAAGGCGAATCGATCGTATATGGCCAAATTTTTTACGGAGATGATTTGGTCTGTGTCGATCGGGCCGCCTGTCAAGCGGCGAAGGAGGGTATCCCTGATTATTTAACTGCGATCGAACACGGGAGACACCCGTAGAGAATCGCTGTGTCTTGGGTCACATCAAAGCGTAAAAAGCTTACCTTGCCACCTATCTTCAAAGTTCTACTGGACAATCTAAAGATTGTCTAATGTTCATAGATCTCTACGTATTTTGAATTATATTGTGATTAATGTAACTACACTTTCATCTTGATACTTAAAAATTAAGCGAAAATTGGTGATTGATTCAGGGGCTTTGCCGTCCATTCACTACCTTCATTTACCAAGCGTCTTTTATGATTTCACCCATGCGCCTTCCCCTCACTACTGCAAACACTTACTACCTTCGCAAGCTTTTACAGCAAAATCTCGATCGCCTCACCTTTCCAGTGCTAGATAGCACAGGCGCAAGAGCCGAGCCGCACACGAATATTCGAGAAATTTTGACCAGTCTCTATGTCAAAGAGGCAAAAGTAGCCTCGATCATGCTCGAACTGCAACGCCTCACCATGCTGCACCAATCGCTCTACCAAGCCAGTGTAAGAGATTACCAAGATCTACAAAAAACTGAGGCGAAAATCTTTGGACTGTTGGGCTGCGAACTGCAATCTTCATCCCTGGAAACACTGACCTTAGGCATTGAGTTTCAGTTTACGCACCATTAATCACTTGCTGAAATGCTTTATTCGCAAGGATCGCGCTGAATGCTTGATCACTCTTTGCGTCTTCTTGACTCCTGGAATCTAGCTCGATCGCTCGTTGCAAGCTAGCGATCGCAGGCTCCACTTTTTCCTGCCGAGCATAGCAGGTTGCTTTGTAGTAGTGAGCACGAGCATAATCGGGCTTCACTTCTAACGCTTTGTTGAAGCTGGCGATCGCTTCTCGATCTCGACCCAACCGCACTAAAGCAGTACCGCGTTTTTCCCAAGCTTTGTGAGCATTAGGTTTAAGGCGAATCACTTCAATATAGGAGCGATCGCTTCCTGGTATTGTTCTAGCTCCTCTAGGGCAAGGCCGCGATTCATCCAGGCGACAGAATCGTCGGGTTGAAACTGCACCGCTCGATCGAAGGAGTCGAAGGCAGCCTGGTTGCGCCCCAACATCCCCAATGCCACCCCGCGATTGACCCAGGCCTCAGCATATTCGGGCTTTTGTTTTAGCGCTTTATCGTAGGCAACAATCGCCTCTTGATATTGCTTCGATCGACTGAGCATGAGACCACGGCTCACCCACGCTTTGTAGTTTTCGGGTTGAAGCTCGGTGGCTTTGTTGAAGGCGCGCAGGGCGGCATCATTTTGTCGCAGTTTTTGCAGAGTCAGCCCTCGCTGATACCAAACTTCGGCGTTGTTGGGTTGAATATCTAGCGCCTGATCATATTGAACGATCGCGTCTTCAAACAAGCCTTCGACAAAGAGTTCGTGACCGCGATTGATGCAGGCCGTTACATCGACAAACAGATTGGGACTCACCGATCGCAGCAGTTCTAGTTGTTCTGCCAGGGCTTGCGTTTTTTGCTGCACCTTAGACACGGCCGCCTCAGAGACAGGAGAGGCCTCTGCAAGCTGTTGAAGGATGATCTCTTTTTGCTGTTGGGCAGTAGATTGGAGGGCAAATAACTGGTCAGAAAATTCGGCTTCGAGGTGCTTTAGAGTTTGCAGGGTCGTGCTTTTTTGCTGGTCGGTCTGCGATCTCAACTGAGATACCTGATCAGCAAATTCGGCTTCGATCGTTTCAAGTCTCGTAAGAATCAAATCTTTCCTTTGATGAAATTGAGCTTGAGCATCGGCTTGCAAGCGAGCAAGC
Organism: Leptolyngbyaceae cyanobacterium CSU_1_3; assembly: GCA_012034655.1. GTDB lineage: Bacteria > Cyanobacteriota > Cyanobacteriia > Leptolyngbyales > Leptolyngbyaceae > JAAUOZ01. Next base: position 3,787 of record JAAUOZ010000177.1, read on the forward strand.
TCAGGTTCAAATCCAGATTTTAGCGTTTCTAGGTTTTCTAAAAGTGAATCGTTGCGCTGTTGAGCAATCGATCGCAAATTTGAAAGCTGAGCATTGAATTTCTGTTCTGATTCTTTGAGATTTTGTACGAGATTAGACTTTAGTTTTTCTAGATCTTCTAACGATAGATTTTTACGCTGCTCGATCGCACCTTGAAATTCTAAAATTCTTGAGTTAAATTCTTGCTCAGATTCTTGAATCTTGCTGATGATTGCTTCTTGCTGTTGCTGAACAGTTTCTTTAAGCGTTGTTAATTCTGGTTGAAAGTCTGACGCTAGTGTTTCTAAATCACCAAGAAGTGTATTTTTACGCTGTTCTATTGCAGTTTGCAATTCCGTAATTCGAGTATTAAAAACTTGTTCAGATTGTTGAAGATTAGCGAGAATGGTCTCTTGTTGCTGGTGAGTATTCGATCGCAGAGTTTCCAGTTCAGGTTCAAAGTCTAGCGCTAAAGTGTTTAGATTATTTAGAATAGTATCTCTATGATGTTCGATCGCAGTTCTTAATTCTGCAAGCTGAGTATTAAATATTTGTTCGGACTGTTGAAGATTAGCGAGAACTGTTTCTTGTTTTTGCTGAGTTCCCGATCGTAATATCTCCAATTCTGGCTCAAATTCTAATACGAGTTGCCTCAGATTCTCTAAAGCGTCTATTTTTCGTTGTTCGATGGTGGCTCTCAGCGTTGTTAATTCTGAAGTAAATTCTTGCTCAGAAGACTCTAAGCCTTGTAGAATTCGTGTTTGCTGCTGCTCGACTGAGGATTGCAAAGCGGCAAGCTGCGGCAAAAATTCTGATGCTAGCGATGTCAGTTTAGTGAGGGTAGAATCTTTCTGCTGCTGTGCAATTTTCTGTAGCTCTGATAGATGGCTTGCAAATGCTTCTTCTGACTGATCGAGGGTGTGTAGCGATCGTTCCTGGCGTGCCTGAAGGGTTGCCTGAACGTGAGAAAGCTGCGTCACAAAATCAGCATCTAATTCGGCTAATTTTTGCTGATGATCTTTCAGTTGAGCATCAAAATTAGTGAGAATTTGTGCTTTTGATTGGGCAAGTTCGGCGCTCAGATCGGTCAAGTTAACCTGTTCTCGATCGACCCTCTGGTGCAACCCACTGGCCGCAACATCGATCGCGTCAGCAACGTCTTCGATCTCCTGCAAAATTGCTCTGGCATCCTTTTGAGTTTTCAGAATTTGCCCTTCGGCTTCTTCTAGCCCTCCCACTTGCGATTTAACTCGAATGGCGACCTCTTGAATGACCGCCCGACGCAGAAACCACAACGCCACGATCGCTCCTCCTATCAGCAAGATCAGGAGACTAAGCAAAATATTAAACAGAGCAGTCATCTGAGCTAGCGATTGGCTCACCTCAGCCGAACTGGGCGATTGAGACGACTGTGCCAGTTCGATGCGAGTTTGGCTCGATTGCGAGGCAGATGGATTTGCCCCCTGAGCATTGACAGCCTCACCTGGCAGCAGGCAAAGAGAAAGAACAATGCTACTGTGCCCCAAGATTGTAGAGAATGCCTGATTGCTATGCTTCATTAAAATCATCCTCATCTGCCAATCTGAGTCACCCGCTTAACTCTTCCAGGGTAATCAAATTTTAGCTTGATGCCCGGCAATAAGTTGCTATTTTGCTTCGAGTTTAGATTCTGGCAGTAGTGGAAGATCTCTGTTTTAGCCCAAGGTCGCAAGAAGATGTAGATAGCTTTTCAGATAAAGCAGATAGATTTAAACTATTCAAGATGCTCGTCTTAATAGGGCGCTTGTCATCTCAAAAAATAAGAGGAAGAGGTGACATCCTCCCACACCAAATCAAAGATTATGGTGTGGGCTTCCCAATCTCGCAATTGGGCTTTCCTGCTTCATCGGGGTTCCCAAGCAACCTTCCTCCGCAGGCAGTATCACCGCTTGTCCAGCGGCTACAAGTCCTCGCTGCATTACCACTTGCGCGGCTGCAACATCTCGGTCTGTGATGTATCCACACTCATCACATTCATGCATCCGCTGGCTCAGGTCTTTCTTTCCGGTATGCGCTCCACAGTTCGGACAGGTTTGGCTTGTTCCGTTGGGGTCTACCTTGGCAATGAAAAGGGTTGGGGCGAACAAGTTGTCCGCCCGTATAGATGAGGGTTGGAGGGGTTAAATTCTCACGCTTTGGAGGGTGGGATTTGAGTTTTTTGGAGTCATTGCGATCGTCTGCCTCTCGATCGTCTGGTTGTGATCTCAGGAGGCGATTTTCGTAACTTTTTATCCTTCCAGTCGTCTATTCTACTGATTCTGTTTGAGTTTCCTCAGAAATAACTTCTGAGTCGGCTTCTGAGTCGGCTTCTGGCTCTGGCGGGGGAGCAACTGGTTTCACGGGTTTTGGGCCGCGCATCAGCGCAAGATTGACAGCCTGCTTGGGTTCTTCCTGCGAATTTCTTCTGCCCTTGCCAGACGATCGACGATCTCCTCGATCGTCCCGGCGATCTCCTCGATCGTCCCGCCCTTCACCTCGATCTTCACGCGGCTCTGTCGATTTTCTAGTGGGTGGTGGCGGCGAGGGTCTCGACTGTGCATTAGCTTCACTAGGGGCGCTGGTTGCACTGTCATCAGCAGGAGTAGGCTGACGCTCAGATTTTTTGATGGGACGTTCTACCATTGTTAATTTTTGTTCACTACTTTGCAAGATACCTTGTTTTGGTAGAGATTGAACCGATTTTTTGTCACTATTCGCCTATCACTTACTGAGAACTTAAGATGCAGTTTTCATTCCTTATCTTGCCAATTCTGTCAACGCTTCTACTAACGTCAGATTTTGGTCATTTGTGCCGATGGTGATGCGTAGTTTATCTTCTAGTTTGGGTTGGTTGAAATAGCGGACGAGAATATTTTGTGACTTCAAACGCTGATAGAGAAATTCTGCATTACGTTGGGGAGGCTGCACGAGCAGAAAATTTGTTTGAGAATCCCACACTCGAAAATTGAGTTGTTTCAGGTCGATCGTAAGTCGAGTGCGTGAGGTTTTGATGCGATCTGCGCAGGCATTTTTGTAGGGTTGATCTAATATGGCAGCAGCCCCAACAGCGCAGGCGATCGCGTCAATGTTATAGCTGTCTTTGACTTTAAACAATCCGCTCAACAAGCTTGGGTTTGCAATGCCAAATCCCAGGCGTAATCCTGCCAGAGAATAGCCTTTAGACAACGTGCGAATTAAGATTACATTGTTGAATTCTTTTACGAGTGCCAAGGCATTCGTTTCTGCAAAGTCTACATAGGCTTCGTCAATGACTAAAATGCCAGATAGATGGGCGGCAAGTTGTTGTAAATCAGCGATCGCAACCCCATGCCCAGAGGGGCTGTTGGGCGATGCAATCAAAGTGACAGCGCCTTGAGCTTCAATGAGTTTTTCTAAGGGCAATTCATAGTTTTCACCGTAGGGAATTTCTACTGTTTCTGCTGATTGAATGGCTGCCAATGTGCAATATAAAACATAGGTTGGCATAGGATAAACCACCTTGCGCCCCGGCTCTGCACAGGCGCGAATCACCACGTTCAACACATCATCACTCCCGTTGCCAACGATCACCCAGTCTAGGGGAATGTCTAGAACTTGGCTAACCGCTTGGCGAAACTCATGCCCAAAGGGGTTAGGGTAGCGTCGCAGCCCTTCGCCAGCGATCGCTTGCAAGGCTGCGATCGCTTTGGGAGAGGGTGGATAAGGATTCTCGTTACTGTTGAGCTTGATGATATGAGTTCCTGGAGGGGGCTGTTCCCCAGGCATGTAGCCAGCGATCGCGTTAACGTTGGAGCGAAAGTAGGACATGGCAACGAAGATTTGCGAGCAGCGTGAATTAAATAAGCCAAGTAGTGGGGTAAAACGAAAGCAAACGAGATGCCGAGTTTCGACTGATCAATCATTTCGCCTTTCTACTTATAGCAGTCTTAAATGATTTGTGAAAATTTGGATTGCTACGGCAAATATGATTGACTGACAAAACTCGAACCGCCCGCTCTCAGAGCAAGCGCGTCACTCTTGAGTAGCTGGGTTGAAAGTCCCTTCGCTTGTGGGAGAGAAGATTGAGGGATGAGGGGCAAGGTTTTGTCAGTCAACCAGGGCTGTCCAAATTTACGCAGGAGGGCTATTGTTGGTTAACAAGATTCTTTTGCACAATTCGTTGCTCAAAATGGAACACGTTGGGATCTCTAGGATCAACTTGGGCGCGAATCCAATGGACATCGGGCGTACCAAAGGTCTCCACACGAGTGAAATTTTCTAGTCGTCGCTGGCTCACTTTGCCTCGAAGTGGTTTGTCGATTCTGAAGTTGTGACTGTCTCCATGCACTAACACGACGGGCTTTTTGAAAGCGATCGTTTCCGCTTCTAGCGCCGCCAAGAAATCGTTGTAGCCCGTGCGCTCTGGGTGAGTGGGTGCAAGCTCAAAGCCAGGATTTGCTTGAATAATTAACAGGATGCCGGGGCTGTTGAGCCGTTTTGCTTGCTCGAAGGATTGTTTCATCCAAGCGATCGTGGCTGTGTTCCGCTCTCGATATTCTGCGTCTGCTTCGGGGGTGCGGCCGAGGTTGTTGTTGCTGCCGGGAATATTTAGCCCCACAAACGTCACATTGCGATAGACCCAGCGTACATTTTCTCGATATTGACTAAATTGTGGATCATTGCTCTGACGAGTCAACCGTAAGGTCCGTTGACCGAGGCTACGATCGCCCTGGGTGAAGAGTTCTCGTAGTTTTTGCAGCCGCTCGATCGGGTCAAACCCTCCTGCGGCTGGGCGATGACAGTCTGTCCATTCGTTATCGCCAAACACTAAGATGAACGGAGCTACAAATGTTTGATATTCATTAAATCGTCGTGTAAATAGCTCATTATCACAACGACTAGAACCGCTTTTGATATCGCCATCGTGTACAGTAAACGCAACATCAGAACGATTGATGTCGCGAATAAGATTTGGAAACTTAGCTTCTTCTTCGGCGTTATATTGCATGTCGCCAATCAGCGCAAAAGAAAACTTACGGTTATTAGAATTTTGCTGTGTTGGTTCAGCTTGTGCAAAAGTACTCAAGCTCAAAACCAGTCCAGAGACTATCGAAAAGAACACAATCTGGTAGTTGCGCTTGCCCATCGGATACCTACCCTAAAAAATGAATGGTTACATCGAGCACTAAAGCTACGGGTATTATCCAAGGAAAAGTAGTCGATCGCACGTTTCATAGAATACTTGCCTCAAATTTTTCTATGAATTTTTTGAGATTCAGGACTGCTGTTTTGGCTCAGAAAAGATGAGGATTTTTAGAAATTTGCTTGGCTTTGAGCCTGACGACCAGAGTTTAATAAATTGAATCATTAGTTGAATCATTGGTTAATATACTGCGTCAGCCTATAGATTTTGGTTTAGAAGGGGTGTGGGGGCTGCGCCCCCAGCCAGGGGTTCCACCCCTGCACCTCGTCCAAAATCTTTAATTTTATGCCCTGACAAAGTATAGGCAGCCCAGAGCAAATTTATAACCAGCCTGCCAACCAGCTTGTGGCTGGGTTTATTGGCAGCCCACAAATGAACTTTTTGCGCGTCCCCTGTGAGGGCGATCGGGCGATCGTGGGCGGCGGTTACATTCCCTTGCCTCGTGGTGTGGTTGGCTCTAAAGAAGTGATGCTAGGCATTCGCCCTGAGCATGTCCATCTTGACCCATCCCCTCAAGAATCTACGTTCAAGGTCAAACCTTTCTCGTCGAAAACTTGGGTATGCATAATCTCGTCAGTCTGAAGATTGACCCTCCTCAGGGCGAGCCGATGACGCTGCGATCGCTCTCCGACACCCATCACGGCATCGGCTCAGGTCGGGCGGTTAGGATCTCGATTCCGCCTGAAGAGGTTCACTGGTTTGATGCCACAACGGGCGATCGATGGGTGACAGATTCAGCACAAGTGTTGGCGGGGTAAGAACTAGAACTAGCGATATCCGGCGGCCTGAAGCCCAAATAAGTAGGCATAGCGCCCTTTTGCTTGCAGCAGTTCAGCGTGGCTGCCCTGTTCGACGATCGTCCCCGACGAAATGACCAAGATGCGATCGGCCATACGAACGGTGGAAAAGCGGTGGGAAATTAGAATCGCCATCTGGTTGGGAGTCATGGCACGGAAGCGATCGAAGATTTGCACTTCAGATTCGGCATCCATAGCAGAAGTGGGTTCGTCTAAAACCAGAAGGTCGGCGCTGGTTCGCATGAAGGCACGGGAAAGAGCAATTTTTTGCCACTGCCCCCCAGAGAGTTCTCGGCCACTTTTGAACCAGCGCCCCAGGCGAGTTTGGAAGCCTTCAGGCATTTCTTCGATGAAGGATAGGGCATTGCCTTTGTTGGCAGCTTGTACCCAACGATCGCGGTCTTCTAGATGAGCCACGTCGCCTACGCCAACGTTTTCGCCTACGCTAAATTGATAGCGCATAAAATTCTGAAAAATCACACCGATACGTTTTTGCAACACCTCCACATCCCAGATTTGCAAATCTAAGCCATCCAGTAGAATCCTCCCAGAGTCTGGAGTGTAGAGGCGAGTCAGCAGTTTAATCAGCGTCGTTTTGCCGGAGCCATTTTCACCCACGATCGCCAATTTTTCGCCTGGCTTGAGATGAAATGTTACGTCATCTAGCGCCCGTTTCTCTTGCCCCGGATAGGTAAAGCTCACGTTTTCAAAGCGTAGCCCATCACCGGGCAGGGTTCCTTGGGTCGAAAGCCCTTGCCGATCGGGGATTTTTTGCTCTAAAAATTCATACAAATTAGACAGATAAAGACTGTCTTCGTACATGCCACCGATCGAGGCGAGAATCGACGCAAAAGCAGATTGCCCTTGCCGAAACACAACGAGGTACATCGTCAATTCGCCCAGGGTAATTGTGCCGACGATCGCTTCAATTACAATCCAAACATAGGCGACATAAAAGGCAGCAGTGCTGACCAATCCGAGCAAATAGCTCCAGGCACTACGACGAATCGTCAGCGCCCGATCTTCCCCAAACAGACGGTTAAAAATTTCGTGGTAGCGATCGAGTAAGGTCTGCCCCAGTTGATAAAGCTTGATCTCCATGGCTGGGGCTTCGTTGGTGATCAGCCATTCGAGATAGTTTTGTTCTCGCGATTCGGGGGTGCGCCAGCGAAAGAGACGAAAGGCTTCTCCGGCAAAGCGAGTTTCGGCGACGAATGCCGGAATCGCCGTCACCATTAAAATAGCCACCGCCCAGACCGAAAAGCGAATCAACAACCCGCCATAGGTAATCAACGTCAGGCTGTCTTGCACAAGCCCAAAAGTCCTCCCCACGAGACTTAGAGGGCGACTGGAGGCTTCTCGCCTGGCACGGGTCATCTTGTCGTAGAATTCGGAATCCTCGAAGTGCGCCATATCCAGGGTGAGCGCTTTTTTGAGGATCAGCACATTCACCTTTTGCCCCAACAGCACCCGCAACAACGACTGACACAGCGCCAATCCTTGTTTGCTGCCTGCCAAAATGGCCACGGCGATCGCTTCAAAACCGAGATAGCGAAATGCTACCCAGCGATCGCGGTCTGCGCTCGATTGAGCCGCTACAACTACCGCATCGACAATCAGTTTGCCAGCATAGGCGACTACCGCAGGCAATAGTCCTGCGATCAGAGTGAGGAACGCTATGATCAGCGTCAGTTGGCGATTGGTTGTCCATACGAGGGCGATCGCTCGCCCGCAGTATTGAAAAATAGAGAGAGTTTGAGAAGCGCTCTGCAAAAAGCGTCTAAGTTGTTGTCTGTAATACATTCCTCTAGGATAACGGTTTCCCTGGGAGAACGATTGGGGCAGCGATCGCTGGCTTTTTGTCGCGATTGCCTTCCGAGTTGTGTTCTCGCCAGCAATTCATCGGTTAGATCATCTCGCAATCGTTAACGTGTGTTTACTAAGTTTTCAATAAGTAGGTAGGTGGAATTAAACTTAAGACCCTCATCCCCTAACCCCTTCTCC
>JAAUOZ010000178.1 GCA_012034655.1 Leptolyngbyaceae cyanobacterium CSU_1_3
TTCGGAAGCTTCGGCTTTGAGGAGAGAGGGATGAGAACACACGTTGTTGCTCCTTGCAAAAGAATTGAATACACCGGGCTGCGGTCAATCCGCCTATTGCGCTCCAACTTCTAGACGGCTAGAGGGATGTGGAAGTGCAAGCCTCATCCCCTTGTGAGTGAGGTAGTTGACAGACTTTTAGACCCCAGGTTTTTAATTCAAACATTCTTAATTCGCAGTGAGTACGATCGACTATGAATCGACGCTGGGTAGGTTGTCTGATCAGTTTTTTGGCGTTGACCACAGCCGGGGGCTATACCTTCTCTCTCGTAGCTGCCACGCCAGAAGAAGCGCTACGTCGTCCATTTTCGTGCCCTGGGCAGCCCAACGTGGAGGCCAAAAGTTTTCAGGTATTGACTACTCGCAAATGGGATAAAGGTGTGGTAGCGGTCTATCGAGGCGTTTGCCCCAACTACGATCGTCCCAGTTTCGTCAGCGAGAAAAAAGATACCGTTCAAATGTTGAGCTATCGGGCCGTCAAGCGGATCGGCATGGAATGGCATCTCAGCAGCAGTGGCAGCCATCGCCAAGCTTTGAAGAAATCGCAAACCGACGCAAGCACCCTGATCGATTACGGAGTTAGCCATTCTTCAGGCAAAAAAATTGAGAAGCACACCGTTCTCTATGGTCAGGTCTTATCGCCCCAAGTGTCGGCGATCGAAGCCACCTTCAACAACGGCAAAACTCTACGCGACGAAAGCCCAGATGGGATGTTTGCGCTAGTGGCACGGGGAGCAACCGGAGTGTGCGACATTCGAGTGCTGGGCTACGACAATCAGATTTTGCAGCGAGAGGAATTGATCTCCTCCAAATCCGCAGGGTCTAAGGATGGCAACACCTGTCACCCTATTTCGGGGCAGTTGTAGAAAAGGTGGCGTTGCTGAATTCATAATGATTTTCAGGTAGTTGCTCGTGCAGTAGAAGTGATTCTAGAACGCCAACTTGAACCCTATCATTGCCCAATCAGCAACGCCAAAACGCCATCACCGGAGCGCGATCGCACCCTATGGAATTGATCATTGTCCTGACTTCAGTGCTGGCGCTATATCTGTCCTGGAATCTGGGCGCGAACGACGTAGCAAACTCAATGGGGACATCCGTCGGCTCTAAAGCAGTCACCCTCAAGCAAGCCCTCGTGATTGCGGGGGTTTTAGAATTTACAGGGGCCGTTCTATTTGGGCAAGAAGTCTCCGCCAAGCTGGCAACTGGTATTGTCAATTTAGAATTGTTTGCTCAAGTGCCACAGAGTCTTCTGTTGGGCATGGTTTCAGTGTTGATTGCCACGGGCATCTGGCTAAACCTGGCGACGGTGTTGGGGTTGCCAGTTTCGTCTTCCCATGCAACCGTAGGCGCGATCGCCGGGTTTGCCTGCATCGCCCTAAATCTGCAAGCCGTCAATTGGTCTGTGATCGGCGTGATTTCCATCACTTGGATCGTTACACCTGTGGTCAGTGGCGCGATCGCTGCCTGTTTCTACGGTTTGATCAAACATTGGATTTTGGAGCAGCCCAACCCGATCGCCCAACTGCAAGAATGGATTCCCTGGCTGAGTGTCGCCCTGATCAGCATTGTGAGTGTGATTGTTCTGCCGACGCTCAGTGAGCCGATTCGGGGGTTCTTGGGCGATCGTGTGGGGTTGCCAATCCCTGCTCAGGATATTCCGTTGATGATGGGGGGAGTGGGGGCGATCTGGCTGACATGGGTTAGCTGGTGGGCAATAGCGGAGCAACAGGGCGAATCGATCGAGACGCTCAATCAGTCTGTGGCTGATCCGATTTTTATTCCTTCAGCGTCGGTGGCTGTGGTCGAAGGGGCGCTGGCTCGTTTGCAGGTGGTCAGCGCTTGTTTTGTGGCCTTTGCTCACGGCTCAAATGATGTAGGAAATGCCGTGGCTCCTCTGGCGGCGATCGTCTACATTTCCCAAACTGGAACCATTCCCCTGCAAAGCTTTCAGGTTCCTCTCTGGATTCTGGTTTTGGGGGGCGTGGGGATTGTGGCAGGGTTAGCCGTTTGGGGGAAGAAAGTGATCGCGACGATCGGCGAAGGCATTATTTCCCTTCAGCCCAGCGGCGGCTTTTGTGCCGAATTGGCAACAGCGACGACCGTTCTGGTAGCTTCTCAGGTAGGGTTGCCCGTCTCAACGTCTCACGCGTTGGTGGGCGGGGTGATGGGGGTAGGATTGGTACAAGGTCTGAAGTCGATTCGGTTGCAAACCGTGCGATCGATTGTCCTTACCTGGTTTGTGACGATTCCGATCGCTGCCAGTCTCAGCGCTGGCATTTTCGCCCTGCTTCGCGCTTGGGGAGAAAATTTTGGGGTGACAGCGAATATGATGCAGCTAGAGATTCTGTACCAATTCTGCGGATCTAATGCTTTATGGGGAACAATGGTGGACAGGCTGATAAAGTTTTCGTGAAGACTAAAGGCCTGGCTACGAACTGCCGTTAGAAGGATAGATAGTCCAATGGGTCTAGAGGATAAGCGCAGCCGATCGGGGGCTGAGGGTGCAAAAACCAATGAGCCAGGGTTGGGATCTCATCCCGATCTCAAGCGTCTCCAGCAGGAGACATCGACTCATTTGTCTCAAGAAATCAATCAGCTACAGGCGCAAAAAATGCGTCTGGTGCAAGAAATTGCAGATTTACAGGCGCGATCGCACACCCTACAAACCCTTCACACTCCACCCCAGACTGATCGCCGCGCCCATCCGATTCCTCTAGAAGTGCCTGCCGCCCCGTTGCCTTTTCGGACTAAGCTGACCCAAATTCCTGTGACGCAGTTTGGGCTGGTGTTGATCCTGGTTTCAACGCTTGCCCTGTCGATTCACAATGTGATCGTGCGGATTATCATTGGCACACCCATCCAGATTTTTGGGACACTTTCTCTAGGCGGGTTCATTCAGCCGAGTCTGGGCAATTCTCTGCTGATTTTGTGGATGAGGATGTTAGTCGTTATACCGATGATGGTCACGGTTGCAGGCTGGCTCTATGCCCCTGTGTGGGGTGATGTCAAGCGGCTGCTGCTAGATAGCGATCGCCGTCCGCTTTACAACATCATTTGTAGCGGCACATTTTTGTTTCTGTCTCAGGTGTTGATTTATATCGCGATCGGGCAGATTGGCCCCGGTGTAGCGGTGACAATTTTGTTTATGTATCCCCTAGTGACTGTGCCGTTGGCGTGGTGGTTGTTTGGCGATCGACCGACCCGCCTGCGCCTGGGGGTGATGGTGACGATTTTGTTGGGGGTGATTTTTACCGCAATGCCGAGCCTGAGCAGATCTGGAGCCGTCTCTTCGGGTGGGGTGATTGCGGCGGTGCTGGCGGGGGTAGCGTTTGCCTTCTACCTCGTGTTGATGCAGCTTGGCTTCAAGAAATTGCACCCAGTGCCCGTGAGTCTGGTGCAGTTTGTGACCATTTTCTTTTTGTCTAGTTTGAGTCTGTCACTGCCGTTGCAGTTGGGCGTTTTTGTGTTGCCTGAAAAGCGGCTGGGGTTTTTGTTAGGGGGAATCGTCTTGGGTGCGCTGACGCTGGTGGGCTACTTGGCGAATAACTTTGGGGTACGACAAATGGGCGCAGCAAAAGCGTCGATCGTGGCTTCTAGTGGCCCAGCAATCACAGCCCTGTTGGCAGTTGCGATTCTGAGCTTTCCGCTCGTGGGTGAGCAAATTGTCGGCATCTGTTTGGTGACGATCGGCGTGACTGCCCTGAGTTTCGAGCGAATGCGCGGCATGGGCAGAGCAAAACCTGCCAAATAACGTTTATACGCGATGTGCAACTATTTTCTCCCTCATTCCTCAGCCTTCTCCCACGGGGGGAGAAGTTGATTCGCCCATCAAAAAAGGGGACGGAAATTTGATGATCTCCGTCCCCTCTGAAGTTTTTCAGGGGCAATTTTTCTAGGAAAGAAGCTCGAATCTATGGCGCGATCGCAGAATCGGTCGCAGGATAGCAAACCTTCGTGCCGCCCAAACCACAATAGCCACCGGGGTTTTTGGCAAGATACTGCTGGTGATAGTCCTCTGCGTAGTAGAACTCAGGAGCATCCAGAATTTCGGTTGTGATTTCGCCAAAGCCCTCTTGCTTGAGGGCTTGTTGATACTCGCTGCGAGACGCTTCTGCGGCTTGCTTTTGAGCTTCTGAATCGGTGTAAATGCCCGATCGATACTGGGTTCCGGCATCGTTGCCTTGGCGCATTCCTTGGGTAGGGTTGTGGCTCTCCCAGAAGACCTTTAGTAGGGTTTCGTAGGACACGATCGCCGGATCGAAGACCACCAAAACAACCTCATTGTGACCCGTCATCCCCGTGCAAACTTCTTGATAGGTGGGGTTGGGCGTGATGCCAGCCGCATAGCCAACTGCCGTTGTAAACACCCCTTCCTGTTGCCAAAACTTGCGCTCGGCTCCCCAAAAACAGCCCAACCCAAACAGGGCAGTCTCCATCCCAGACGGGAAGGGCCCCTTTAGGGGATTGCCATTTACAAAATGGCTAGAAGGCACAGGAATCGGCTGCGATCGTCCTGGCAAGGCCTGATCGGCCGTCGGCAAAGTAGATTTCTTCCCAAACCCAAATAACACCATTGGTTTCACACGCTTAATTCTTTATGTATCTTAATTTTAGCTCGATCGCGATCAGCGTGTAAAAGCATCAGAAATAAGGAAAGATTTGCCAGTCAACCAGAGGTCAGACTGTAACCAGGTTGCCTAATTTCAGCTTCAGGTCTGCCCATCGCACACCCTCCAAGCTGGGCAAAACGACATGGGCATTGCCCACTCGCTCAGTCGGCCCCAACCCCACCGCCCACATGCCTGCGGCGATCGCAGCCTCAACGCCAGCCGCCGCATCTTCGACCACCACACATTGAGCCGGTTCCACGCCGATTAAGTTGGCGGCGTATAAAAATAGGTCAGGTGCAGGCTTAGGGTTTTGCACACTGTAGCCATCAGCGATCGCGTCGATGCGATCGCCAATTCCTAGTTTCTCAATCACCATCTGAGCATTTTTGCTGGCCGAACCTAATGCAGTTTTGATTCCGGCTTGCCTTAACTCATCTAATAACTCTAGCGATCCGGGTAGTAGATCCTGGGGGGTAATATCTTTGATCGATTCTACGTAATAGTGATTTTTACGATCCATCATCTCCTGAATTTGCGTTTCTGTATAAGATCGGTTGCCAATGATGAGCATGAGGGATTCGTGGCGTGATACTCCTCGGAGTAATTCGTTGGCTTGACGATCGAAGGGCAAGTGTTCTTCATCGGCGAGTTTTTGCCAGGCCCGATAGTGATATTCTGCGGTGTCGGTCAGTACGCCATCAAGGTCAAAGATTACGCCTGCAAGAGATGAGGGATGAGTAGAAGGGGGAGTATTTCTTACGTCGCTTGCCATCTGTTCTCCTATGTTTTCCGGATCATTTCTGTGGGCACGATCGAGGTTGCCCTCGTGACGCAAATCGAATTCGTGCCATTCTCCGCGCCAGTGAAGTTTGAATTTGAGGCGTGTCCAGCCGGGAGGTAAATGAGGATTCGCGATCGGTGCTTTTTCGCTGAGCTTGACTCCGGCGAATCCCCAAACAATGGCTTGCCAAATGCCCCCTGCCGATGCCCCATGAATTCCCTCTGCTGCATTGCCCCGCACGTCTTCTAAATCGACCATGGCAGCTTGCATGAAGCGATCGTAGGCCTCCTTCGAGTCGCCTAAATCGGAGGCGAGAATAGCATGGATGGCCGGGCCTAGAGAAGAACCGTAGGTGATATCGGTGCGCGGGGCGTAATAGTCCCAATTTTTCTGCAACGTCTCAAGGCTGTAAGGAAACTCCTGCGATTGCCGCATCAGGTAGAGAAGCATCAACACGTCGGGCTGTTTCAGCACTTGCCGTTTGTTTGCGCCCGCAATGCCCAAAATAGACTGCATCGATTTTGTGCGCGGCTCATAGTCTGCTAAGTCGATGTCTTCTAGTTTGAAGAAGCCCTCAAATTCTTCAATCAGTCCTGTGGTGGCATCGTAAGGAATCCAGATATTTTTGACGATATCCTCCCAGCGCGATCGCCGTTCTGACGTGAGTTGCAGTCTTTTTTGCAGTTCGATCGCCTGGTCGGGGTAGGTGTGAAACAGCCAATCGAAAACATAAATAGCTTTCTCAAGATTCCACTGAGCCATCCGATTGGTGAAGGCGCTGTTGTGTACATCGTGTTCGTGATATTCATCTGCGCCGATGACCTCTCGGATTTCATAATATTCCTTGCGTGTGTTCCACTCAACGCGACTTCTCCAGAACACGGCCGTATCTAAAATCAATTCTGCTCCGCAATCACGCATCCATTCATCGTCGCCCGTTGCTTGCCAGTAATACCACGCTGCATAGGAGACATCGGCACTGATGTGAATTTCGCGATCGCGACACCAAATTCTCACATCGTCTGCATAGGGGTCGGTCGGCAAGGCCCAACGCGGGGTCACTTCATCTCCGGTGTCAGCGCTCTCCCAGGCAAACATCGCCCCTTTGTAGCCATAGTAAGCGGCTTTGCGTCGTGCCCCCGGCAAGGTGTGGTAGCGATAGGTGAGCAAGTGACGGGCGATCGTGGGTTGCGTATAAATAAAGAAAGGCAGCAGAAAAATCTCGGTATCCCAAAAAACGTGCCCCCGGTAGCCAAAGCCAGAGAGGGTTTTAGCAGGGATGCTGACGCGATCGTCTCGACGCGGTGCAGCAACCAAAATTTGAAAAAGATTGTAGCGAATGGCAAGCTGTGCCCGAATGTCTCCTTCAATCACCACGTCGCTCGTCTGCCAGACCTGATCCCACGCTTGTTCGTGAGCGTGCAACAGTTCGGCATAGGGAGGCAGCTCTGCCAATTTCGTCTGAGCCGTCTGTACGGGCGATTCGGCTTGCCTGGAGGTGAACACCGTCATCACATTTTCCACGGTCACGGTCTGCCCAGTGGTGGCCATGAAGCCCGAAGTCAGCGTCGGATACCCCGGCACACTCGTCACCTGCAAAGATGCCTCTGCTCCTGAAATTACTATGCTAGAAGCCATTCCTAGCTCAATGCGAGAACTGCGAGTACGGACGTGCAGCCACACGCCCTGTTCTGCTTTGCCCTGGTTGAGCCATTCCCAATGGTTGAAGCCTTGGTTTTCGGGGTAGCCATTGAGACTGGCCTGCACTTCAACATAGCCACTAAAATCGATCGGTGTAATCTGGCAGCGCAATGCCAGCACATGCTGATCAGCCAGACTTGCAAATCGCTCAAACAGGAGGTCGATTGTCTTGCCGTTGGGGCTACGCCACCGCACCGATCGTTGCAACACCCCCCGACGCAAATCGAGCGATCGCTCATAGCTCAAAATTTCGCCCTGCTCCATGCGAAACCGTTCTCCGTTCAAACTCACGACGAGCGGTAGCCAATCGGGACAGTTGACCAACTCGGTATACATCACCGGAACGCTATCGTACACGCCGTGAATCAAAGTGGAGGGAGTTGCCCGTGGATAGCCTTCTTCGAGCGTGCCGCGTGTGCCCACATAACCGTTGCCGATCGTAAAAATGGTCTCTCTACTGTGTAACTGGTCGGGATTCCACTGAGTCTCGATCAAGGTCCAATCGGTATATTTGAGAGCGGAAGATTGGTCTGGAATATTCATGGGCAAGACTTTGGCGAGAGTGAGTGGAGAAGCTTTGGGAACCACGACAGATTGCCGAGTCAGGGATTTCGATCTTTGTCTATTCTCCCCCTTGAATCTGAAGTTGTTGGCCTTCAATCGATAACTTAAGACTTGTTTTTACTTTGAGCAGGAATTTAATATTTGAGACATCATCGCTGTTGATGTTGTTCCAAAATTGGCTGTGTTCTGGGCTTGTATAGCAGATGGAACAAGACTTCTAGGTATCTCGTTAGCGATTCACGCTTGTTGCGAGACGTATAACTCCAGAAGCCGTATATTTTTGCGATCGTCAACAAGCGCTGTGTGTGCACTTGCCAATTATATTGTTCGTGAATGCGATGAATGGCTTTGTCTGAAATCGTTTTCCAGAGTGTAGGATCAGCGTCGCACCGATTAAAAAATTGCAAAATTTTCTGAGTGCTGCCTTCGACATCGGTAGGGTTGATCAAAAAGCCACTTTCGTCGTCTTGAATAATTTCCACGGCTCCGCCAAACTCAGTGGCAAAGGTGGGCAAGCCAGAAATCATCGCTTCTAAGATAGTGCGGCCAAAGGCTTCAAAGCGAGCAAAGTGGACAAAAACTCCGGCTTGGTCGGCCACCACTCGATACACTTCGCCGAGATCCGCGCTGGGTAAGCGAATTCCTACCCAGCGCAGCCGATCGTGAAGTTGGTAGTGTTCGATCAAATCATAGAGCTTCTCAATTTCCGCAGCTTCTTCTGGGTTTTTTGCGTCTGAAGGCTTAAGTTTGTTAGTCACTAAAATGAGATTACATTTTGCCTGCATTTCTGCACTGTTGGCAAAGCATTCGATTAAACCCGTGAGATTTTTGAGCGGATTGATGGGTGAGACAGCAAGAATCGATCGTCGATCGGGGTGTTTTAACTTGCCGATCGTATAGTCAGCTTGTTGATAAAAAATTAGATCTTGAATGCGATCGCGACTCGGACGATTTTCTGACTGATCATAGGGAAAGAAAAACGTCTCATTGACCCCCGGCGGCACACGATTAAACTTAGGATTAGACAAATCTATGCCATCAACCACATGGTAAAGCTGAGGCATTGTAAAACACTTATAAGATTCATATTGCCCCATTGCCTCAGGGGTTCCCAAGATCTCCTGATAAGATGAAGTGATGATAAAATCGGCTGCATTCATATTAATCAGATCCGCAGTAAACTGGGCTGAAAAGTGATGCTGATCTTCTAAATCTTGCCAATAAAGGCTGCTAAATAAATATCTTGGCTTTTCGAGAGAATGGGCAATGTTGCAGTGCAAAGTTTGCAGTCTACGAGCCAGAAGGAACGCTACCAAATTTCCATCTGTGTAGTTGCCAATAATTAAATTGGGGCGACCCTTTAATTGTCTCAAAATTGCTTTTTCTGCATCTAGTGCAAAATTTTCTAAGTAGGGGAAAATTTCAGATCTGGGAATCCAATTTTGGGTGACTTTAGGGTTGAATTCTTGAAAAGGAACGCGCAAAATCCAGGCGTTTTCTGTGCCGTCTACTTTCTCTAAAGGTAGATCACATTGAGTCCCTTCACAGTTGGGAATCAACCGCGTTAATATCACCACTTGAGGCTGAATTCCGAAGCGATCGAGTCCCGCAAGCTGCATATCTTGCCGTAGTTTGTTTTCTAGACTTCGTGCCTGATCCAACACATAGGCCACCTGCCCAGCGGTCTCCGATCGCCCCAACACGCTCTCTTGGCCCACCCAGCCATGAATCGACACCGAAACCACCCGAAAAATCGCCGGAACCCTTGCCACAAAGGCTTCTAGAATAGCAGGCTGCGGGCTATCAATCAGCCGATCGAGCAATTCCAACGTTTCGCAAGCCCGACTGACCGTGTTGCCCCACCCCGGCTCAAGGCCCATCTCTTGCAGCTTGCCATGAAACTCTGAATAGGGAGCATCCCCTGGTTGCAGTCTCAAAACCTCAACGCTTGCTCAACTTGGGGACGAAGCTCTTGACCCGAATGAATGCGATCGTTGACGAGCAGAGGAATCTCGCCATATTGATGCAAATGCAGCGCCTCAAACAGAGCCTCTACCCAAAAATCAGTATCCGTCTCTAGTTCGTCACAGAGATATCGATTGAGAAACTCTAGCCCTTGCCCAATGTTACGCGGGTCGCTAATTTTGGGTGCATCCTTGTAAAAAGGACTAAAATCAAGTTCGAGAATTTGCGGTTGGGCACGGTTGACCAGGCGATCGCGAACTTCCAACAGCGATTCGGGCGACATAAACTCAGCCTCTGCCAGATTTGCATCCCAGCGCCATATTTGCAGACTCGCGATCCAAGGTCGCACGACAAACCAAATACTATCTTCTTCTAGAATAATTTCGTGCGTATGATGAACTAATTTGCCTAGCGAAGAAGCACGATAGAAATAAGCAGGTTTCTGCGATCGATGACAATAATCTGCAAATTCCAGCAAAATTTCGTTCCTCAAGAAATATCGATTTCCTGATGCACCCAGCGCTTCAATTAGTTGACGGAGCGCCAATTTTTCTTCACCATTTAAAACAGTTTGAACAAGTTCATGCATAATAAGCTTCCAACTATAATCGTGCGATACAACTTGATGAGCTACCTTGCTAAACGTTGAACTTTAAGAAGGGCAGATTTTTTAAAGTTCAACGGTTTATCGTCCCTCATTCCCTGGCTCTACTTCCCAGGTCTAAGCGAGAAGGCGGAATGATTGATTCAGACGCATTTCGACGGCGCTCAAGGCTCAAAATCTCCCCTAAAGGAGGGTGGAGCAGAGTCGAAACCCGGCATCTGGTTGGCTTTCATTGCATCCCCCTACTTACACCTCACTACTTAGAAGAAAGCAAGGTGAGGGCAAACCAAGAAACGATCGCCCCCATAGACACACCAATGGACATCCCAACAGGGAAGTTAGTTCCCCATCAAATTCCTAATCTTAGGGTATAGAAAAACAACTGAACTAAACCTCTACCAATGGGAACAATTATCTCTAAAGAAATATTGACTTCAGTATTTTCAACAAATTTTGTAGCAGTTTTAATGCACCAAATTCAATTCAACGCAGGTTCACCATTCGAGTCAAGTCTATCTTAAGATGCTATTAACTTTTGCAAAGTCCATTTAACCTCAGAAAAGCAGCTAGTTAAATATAGGAGAAAGCATTGGTTATGACGACGAATATCTCTGGTGACATGCAAACGCCAATTGCAAAGAAAAGTAATAAAGGCTCACTTTGGATTGGGGTATTGCTAATCGTTTTAGGAGTCGTGGCGATCGCCCTTCCGGCTGTTTCTACGATTTTTGCTGAAACCTGGATTGCCTTGATTATTCTCTCCGCAGGTTTTGCTAAGTTCGGTTATGCGTTTCAGACTCGCGAAGACGGCGGGTTTGTCTGGAAAATTTTGCTCAGTCTGCTTTATGTAAGCACGGGTATCATGCTGTTCGTGAATCCCCTCACAGGCATTCTGACATTGACTCTACTACTGGCCGGTTTCCTGTTTACGGAGGGTATATTCGAGATTATTCTCGCTTTTCGTCTGCGCCCTCAGCAAAACTGGGCCTGGGTGCTTGGTAACGGCGTTGTGACGCTGCTTTTGGGGGGAATGATTTGGTTCCAATTTCCCTTTGATGCTCCCTGGCTAATTGGCACTTTGGTTGGTGTGAGTGTTTTGTTTACAGGCATTTCCCGTGTGGCGTTAGCGTTGAACCCGCGCCTAGTTTCGGAGGCTGACTCGACAGCTTCAACCTAGTAAGTAGCGGGACAGCCTCGCAAAGCAAGTCTTGAGTGTGAAAGAAACTGGAAAATCGTCACCTGACGACGTGCGCGGCAGAGTCTGATGATAAGCTCAAATCGTTCAGACAATCAAAACCGCCTCAGTCTTGGTGCTGTTTAGCCCGTTAATTTAGCCTGGTTCCGATGATGTATGGTTGAAATATTGGTGGCGAACCCTCGACCCCGTTTAGCAGACTAGATACCCCTAAAACATCATCGGGTCTGAACGCTTTTATCGTTGTTACCGGAGC
>JAAUOZ010000179.1 GCA_012034655.1 Leptolyngbyaceae cyanobacterium CSU_1_3
TAGAGTGGTTGATTCCCCTGTCCACTAATTCAAATGTACGACAAAAGGAGAACTATTCTGTGAAGATTTCTGAGAGATTGGCGCTACCGCGCCGTCGCTATCCATCCCCACCGCATGGCGGATGGGGTATTCCGCGAGGTTGATAAAATATCGGTATAGAATTGCTCCCCAGAGAATTGCTCCCCAGAGAATTGCTCTACAAGCCCTCAAGCAGACATCCCTAAAAAATCGCTCTCAACTTTTGTAACGCCGCCTTAATTTCTAAAAGTTCCTGTTCACTGAGTTGACCAAATTTTTCTAATAAATACGCCGTATGAGCCGGAAAAATTTCCTGAAAAAGTTGCTCACCTTTGGGCGTTAAAACAATTAAAAAACAACGGCGATTTTCTGGCGGCACTTCTCGACGAACGAAGCCTTTTTGTTCTAAGCGATCGATAATTCCTGTCAATGTTCCCTTCGTGACCAAGGTTTTTTCTGCCAGTTGGTTCATGAACATTCCTGAAGTATTGCCTAAGGTGGCAATCACATCAAACTGGGGGGCAGTCAATCCCATTTCTCGAATGTGCGGCTCATCGTAGACACAGAACGCTTGATAAGTCTGAACTAATTCTCGTAAAACCTGTAAAAAAGGTTGCTTTTTGGCCGTTTCTACGGTGAGTTTGGGGAGAGAGGGTTGCAAGTTCTTAACGTTCGTTTGCTTCACAAGACAAAAGATTAAATGTATTCATTTTTTGCAGTATTACACATCAAACTGTACGAGTGTAAACCTTATATTTAGCCCGTTACAGTTCGATCTGCTTTTCTGATTTCGTATCAAGTTATAAATCACTTGGTTAAGCTTCTTGTAACTCTTATTGCATCTTGTGTGATCTCAGATTGGGCCTAAAAAGATTTCAGTATCTTGAGGGAAGCAAACTCTCTAGAGACAACCCTTTTAGTCGATCGTCATCCCTAAAAACCCATGACTCCTTTGATGCTCCGTCAACTCTGGTCGCTCATCGAAACCACTCAGGCAACTCTTTTGCTGAATCTCGATGACGGCAGCCTTGTCCAGTGGCTATTGCGCCAGTTTCCTGCCCAACACCCCCTTAACTCCGAAGAAACCACGTTACTTCGCAGCTATATCCATTCTCGGCTGACCCTGATTCGTGATCTGGCCCACCATCGCCTCGCCCTGTAAGCCGCCATCACACAACCCAACGACTCAACTATTGCTCTGGTTCTGACGGATCTAAACTAGGCGAGCCTTTGGGAATAGGGTGCATCACCTCAGAGGGCCGTTGATTTAGCGTGGTTGAAACCAGCATAAAGCCTAGATAAGCAGGCAAAACTAGTAAAACTAAGCTCACGATCGCCATGACCCAAAACCCCGAATTGCCAGCCGGGC
Source organism: Leptolyngbyaceae cyanobacterium CSU_1_3 (assembly GCA_012034655.1). Classification (GTDB taxonomy): domain Bacteria; phylum Cyanobacteriota; class Cyanobacteriia; order Leptolyngbyales; family Leptolyngbyaceae; genus JAAUOZ01. The sequence continues at coordinate 1,388 of JAAUOZ010000179.1, forward strand.
CATAGTGGCTACGGTAGGGGTCGATCGCTAGCATTTCAGAATTGACAATTTCGCGCAGGGCGATCGGACGCTTGAAGCGAATCCGTCGATCGTCGAGTTTTTCTAGCAAGATCCAACCTGCCTGAGCCTCCTCTTCACACAGATGCTTGAGCATAGCCGAGTCGCGAAACGTATCTCGCTGCGATCGCACAATCTTAAACTCCCAGCCGACCAATCGGGGATCTTTCGGAGGCTTCCCCAATCCATTTTTCTTTTGGGGGAAAGTCGATCGTACTGTGTCATTTGATTCGTAAGGGGTCAAGGTTTCTTCCTCCTCCTCACAGGCTTGCTGCATGGCTAATTGTTGCCGTCTCAACCATCCACCCCCGACCACAGCTTGCAATCCGAGACTGCCGATCAGCAAGCTTAACAAAGTAACTTCGCCCATTCTAGGAATTTGTGAGAAGGGGAACTAAGGACTAGAGAATAGAGTACAGGCAAAAGTTGTGAGTGCAAAGCTTAAAGACACTCAACAAAATCCTGAATCTTGGTTGCCCTGGCGGTTAAAATCGCCAGACACGTTTCAAGCTGCCTCTCTTTGAGAAGCAGCCAGCTAGAATTTTCAACGTTGCTCTAAGTAGCCCTGAAGCAGAAAATCAGCCCCGATCGCTTCCCAGGTCATCCGCTCTAGCATCAGCGCCTCGGTCATCTCCCTAAACCCCAAATCTCCCACAGGCGATGGAGCGCAACTGCCTCCAATGATCTTAGGAGCCACAAACGCCAGAATTTTTTGGACACAATTCTCTGCGATCGCTTGGGCCGCCAGCGTGCCGCCACACTCCCACAACACCGAGAGACAGCCGCGATCGTGCAAAGCTGCCATCACCTGTATCGGGCACAGGTTGCTCAACGGTATGACTTCTACACCCTGATCGGTCAGTATTTTTGCATTTCTAGGTTGGCACTTGAGCTAGTAAAAACCAACGTCGGAGCCGCTTCTGTTTGCCAGAGATGGGCAGCCATTGGCAAGTCAAGCGATCGACTCATCACCACGCGCAGGGGGTTGTGAGCAGAAACGGCGTGGGTGGTCAGATGGGGGTTGTCTTTGCGAACGGTATTGCCCCCGATGATCACGGCATCGCAGGTCGATCGTAGGAGATAGACCCGATTGCGAGCCGCCGCCCCCGTTACCCAACTGCTGTGCCCTGTGGTAGCCGCAATTTTGCCATCTAGAGTCATGGCATATTTGAGAATGCCAAAAGGACGCTGGTGCAAAATCCGATGCACAAATGCTTCGTTTAATTGTTGGCAGGCGACCTCTGCCACGCCCACTTTTACTTCAATGCCCGCCTGCTTGAGTCGCGCAATGCCTCCGCCCGCCACCCTGGGATTGGGATCAACCATGCCCACCACCACACGGCGAATGTTGGCCGCCACGATCGCCTCTGAGCAAGGAGGAGTTCGTCCGTAGTGGTTGCAAGGCTCTAAATTGACGTAGAGGGTTGCCCCCTGGCTACGATCGCCAGCCGCTCTAAGGGCAAACACTTCTGCATGGGGCGCTCCCGCTTTGGGGTGAAACCCTTCCCCCACCACTTGCCCATCTCGGACAATTACACAGCCGACGAGGGGATTGGGAGCCGTCTGCCCGATCGCTTGGCGGGCAAGCTCTAGACATCGCTGTATAAATCTGTAATCGATCGCATCTTCACTTTCAGGAATCTCCATTTGGCCTTTTCAAACCACACCAATTTAGAGGCTATCCCAGAAATTGGTGAGAAAGATAGTGACCTGTGACAGGAAAAAACTTTCGGCAAAAAATTAGGACGATCGGGACGTAGAATATTGGTTCAAAACCTCTTGCCCCCAGCGCACGAGTTTCTCTGGACCTTCCATCATCAGCAAATATTGCCCACGGTTGAGATGGTGACGATAGACACTAACCGTTGTGCCTTCGCCAAACAGCCCAAACAAGCCGCCCACTACAGCCCCACAAAACCCGCTCACGATCGCAAGCGCAGGCACAATTGAGAGACTCCTGAAGTCTTGGAGGTCTAAGTTTTGCAAATCTGGGTAGCCAGAACCCTGCGTCAACACTAGCATCAGCCCTGCGATCGCGCCCAGTGTGCCCGCCAAAAGAGAGATGGCTCGTGCTTTACGCCTGGCAATTTGCATCGGACGCAGCAAACCGACGTGTTCTGGGCTACTATAACCTCGACCCACGATCGCCAAATGTTCAGGAGAAATCCCGTAATAATGCAGCAGTCGATACGCCTGAAACGCAGATGCTTCATTGGGAAATATCATGACCGCAAGATGTGTCTGTCGGCGTACTAAACCTGTCTTTTGCAGAAACCGTGTGACTGTCACAAAACTATGGATGAATGAGTGGGGAGTGGCTATTTCTGTCTGAATTCTAAACCCTTGTTGGAGGTTTGCTCAGGGGAGGAAGCAGTAATTTAACTATTCTTCAGTTTCTGAGGGGTTGCCTTGGTGACAGGGAGAAAAATAATGGGTTAGGGCAAGGCAAAACGGGGATCTGGCCCATCAATCCCCACTTTATAATCCTCCGCAACCCGCTAACATAAAGAGTATCTGCTAGTTGAATAGGTTTGTTCTATGCCTCCCCGTTGGTCTCGCATTCCTGATCGCAAAGATCCCGACTTTCGCCGCCTCGACGATCGCATGACTTTTGCGACCCATGTAGCCTTGTTTACTGCTTGTAATTCTGGTGTGTGGTTTTTTCGGATTATTCAGCAGCAAGATTGGGTCTGGTCGGTTTGGATGACGGGTGTCTGGGCAGCTAGTTTGGTGGCCCATGCCCTCTACATTTTTGCGATCGCTGACTATTCTGAACCCACCCCTGTCACTACTGCTGCCACTGGCTTTAAGCCCAAGGAGAAGCCTGAAAAATCTACCAAACGATCGCCCAAGCTTTGATGAAAGATTGGAGGAGTGAGTTTGTAGCGTCTCATCCAGACTTGAGTTTGAAGGCTGCGCGCAGGGCTTGAAGTCTGAAGTCCGATGACCTTATTGAATCCAACTTTTAAGAACGATCATGGCAAAACTAAGTCAATCAGAAGCGATCGAAAACCTGGCCGCCGAAATTGGTGAAAACGTCTACATTGATGTTGCCAAGTGGCATCTATATCTGTCGAATGCCCACCTGCACACTGTTTTGGCAGAAAAACTCTATCCTCTGCTGTCGGCTGGCTCTGTGGAAGAAGATCAGGTATTGAAAATTTTGCAAGATATTCCCATCAAGATAGGGGGTGGAAAGCGAGAAGTACCTCTGAGTGATCTGCTGCCGATGCAATGTCAGGTGAATCTGATCGACCTGCTCGAAGAATTTCAACGCCATCTTTAGGGCATGTCAGCTTAGAAGCCTGAAAATGAAACCCACTCACATCCTTCTATTAGGATTGTGGACTAAATAAAACTCAGGAGATTTAAAGAGATTTCTAGCAAAGAAGTGACCCGCTGTCTTCGACTTCGCTCAGGGCGCAAGCGGGTTGAACGAAGTCGAAGGGCAAAGGTCGGAAGGTCAAATCTTTTTTAGAAATCGTCTAATCACTCCGAGGCTGATTCGATCGAGCCTCTTGCCTGACTGAAACAGCCGAGGAGGCTGTTCCACTTGATTGGGTTCACGATTCTGAGTCGGCGACACTCACCGCTAACTTTCGTCCTAATGCCAGGAGATGGGGCGATCGCCCTTCTAGGTCAGACCGTAGCCATGCAAAGTACAACTCCTGAGAGTGGGTGAGGGCTAGACCGAGATGGAGGTGCTCACCCAAATCGAGCAGTCGCTTTAGACGATGAATCTCTTGCACTGTGGTTTCAGATTCATCCAGGTTGAGCAGATCCCAGAGCGATCGCCGTACCAATCGTTCTAAGATTTGTTTGGCTTCGGGTAGATTTAGCTGACAGTGGAGATGATTTGCTTCGGTGGCGATCGCTTCTAGCTCAGACAGACGATTGGTGCTCAATTCTAGATTGTCAGCGTCGCTGCACTCCTGTTCGAGCGATCGCAGGGCCATCAGCAGTCGATGCCCTAAGGCAATTTCAGCCGCCACCTGCAATTCCTGCGGCACAGGCAACTCATCTCGATGAAACGCCATCAAAATTCCGTAGTTATCTCGATAGACTTGCGTGTAAAGCTGATCCAAACGGGTCAACGTTTCTTGACTAATCAGCCCCATGAGGCGATGCCGTTCTTCGGCAAACAGGTCTTGCAGACTGTGGGACTGGTTGCCAAAAAGTTGATTCATCGCCAGAATTGTTTGCGCCGCGCTTGCCTGTCTGAGAGCACCAAACAGGGTTTCCTTAAGCTGGGCGTAGTTTCTGCGTCCGCCAAAGGGCTGAATGCAGCAGTGAAAATCCCATCCGCCCAGATGCAACACCGCAAATACCAGGTTAGCGGTTTCACGGGTGATTTCTGAGGTCAGTTGCAGTTGCCCCACCGCCAGGGAGAGCGATCCCATCCGCTGAATTTGAAAGTCTAGCTGGTGAGCGGCATAGCAGTAGACCCGGTGCTCTCTGGTGTAGGCGTTAAACAGAGAATTGATCGCATAGTGGGCTGCGACTTGCTCAAAGCTAATCTGTGCCGAGGTCACAAGCTGCCTGTAGACTTCTGCGCCTGTTTTGAAGCAATCTACATTGCTGGGTGCGGCAGCCAATCGCTTGACAAAGTTTTTTTCAAGCTGCACCCCAGACACATCTCCGGCAAGCTCTAAGGCTCTGGCGGCATAGCGAAGAATTTGCGTCCCTTCGGGGCGAGACAGTTCCTCAAAAAACCAGCCGCAACTGGTATACATCAGCAATGCATGACGCTGCATTTCGAGCAGTCGTAGGGCATCGGTACGATCGCTCACCGTGAGCTTGTGGCATTGATGTTGAGCCAGAAAGCGATTGACATTGGCAGGGGTACGATCGCGCAACACTTGCACATATTCGTCTCGCGCTGCCCAGGGGTCTTTGAAGAATTTTTTGCCGGTCTCTTCGTAGACTTTGATCAACTGATCCCGTAGCCAATCTAATGAGTCGCGCAGGGGTCGCCGCCATTGTTGATGCCAACTGCCGCCGCCGCCACAGCCACAGTCGTCTTGCCAGCGATCGACCCCGTGGGCACAACTCCAGGCAGTGACGGGTTTGAGTTCGACTTCCCAGGTGGGCGCACTCAGGCTGAGATAGTGGGCAAAGTTTGTCACCGTCCAGCCTTTGCGAGGAAACTCCTCTTGAAAGGCGTAGGCCAGACATTTTTCAGTGCCACCCTTGTGATGCCCAAAGGTCTCGCCATCCGTCGCGACAGAAATTAGCTGAGTGGGGCGATGATCGCCACGCACGGCCTGCCCTAACCGACTTGCCAGATTGTGAGAACTGCTGAGAGCCGTGTCGAAGCCCATATCCCGTGAGATCGGGCCGTCATAAAAGAAAATATCGATGTAGGGCCGCGATCGCGAAGGGGTATGGTCTGAGTTCTCGTTTCCCTTGAGGAAGCAGCGATAGGGTCGGGTCGCATCGATCTGACCACCCCCCACTTCGTACCAGGCTTCCTCGCCTTGGGGATCGGTTTCGTCTAGAGGGCGACAGCGCTGGGCTTGGGATGGAGCCAGAATGATGAACTGAATGCCCTCGGCGATCAGTGCTTCGAGAGTGGCATAGTCTACGGCGGTCTCAGCTAACCACATGCCTTCGGGATCGCGGCCAAAGTGCGATCGAAAATCGGCTTTGCCCCAGCGAATTTGGGTGCGCTTGTCGCGATCGTTGGCCAACGGCATGATGATGTGGTTGTAGACTTGGGCGATCGCGTTGCCGTGGCCGTTGAGCCGTTCACAGCTTTTGCGATCGGCCTCCAAAATGCGCTGATATACCTCGACATCGTGACGCTCGATCCAACTCATGAGTGTGGCTCCGATGTTGAAGCTCAAGTACTCGTAGTTGTTGACGATCCCCACAATTTCGCCTCGATCGTTGAGAATGCGAGCAAAGGCGTTGGGGCGATAGCATTCGTGGTGAATGCGCTCGTTCCAGTCGTGGAAAGGGGCGGCGCTAGGCTGACGCTCGATCGCGTCCAAATAAGGATTCTCGCGAGGAGGCTGATAGAAGTGCCCGTGAACTGAGACATAGACCCCGATCGCACAGTTGAGGGGATTTTTCTCACTGGCGACGATCGAGGGTTGGGGATCGGATGATTGAGGATCGGATGATTGAGGATCGGATGATTGAGGATCGGATGATTGAGGAGCGGATAATTGGGGATCAGTGCCATTCTGCGTGTATGCATGGGTTGAGGCGGCAGACAAGCGAGAAGAGGCATCAGAAGTCGAAGTCATAGAGTCAATCTGGGGTGAAGGACGTAGAGAACTGAACAACAATTGATCACTGAACCCGATCACTGAACCCCGCAGGGAGAGCGACATTCTCAAAAGGCTTGAAAATTAGTGAAACAATTGTACTATAAATCTATCAAGGCGTATATCTGGCGAATCCTGAGATTCGATCGCCAGCCCACGCGCTGAAATGCCCTGAAATTTTGGGCTGAGATTTAGATGGTAGGGATAAATTGGCAAACTTTTAGAGGGTCTCAAGTTTCTAGAGCAAAGTTCTTCTAGAAATTGGGTGCAGTGGCAATATAACGAGGGAGGCTAGGCAGGCGACTCTCACCTAACGCTTAGAATTTTGGGGATCAACCCAGCTTAAAGGGTTACGTTTCTAGCGGGTTACATGACTTCTTTGATCGGGCATTGCAGAACCTCCGTGATCGCAGAAAGATTTGCGAACCTGCAACATAACCGATTGAACCGCAAATACTGGGCTGCCTTAATATCGACTTAAGCTTTTGCGACAAGAGTTCACGATCGTGAAAAATTTCGTAAGAATTTGTGACTCTTGAGGCTCGCCATCCCAGAAAGCTTCTGCCCTCTATAATTAACACTCCTTCATCGCCGACGAATTTTTCATGTCAGTCAAAACTCTACTTGTTTGCTTGCTGTTGTTTGTACCCATTTCGATCGCGGCTCACTACCTGGAATGGGGATCGCTGATCGTGTTTGTGGCTGCATGTTTGGCAATTTTACCTTTAGCCGCCTGGATGGGCACTGCCACGGAGGAAATTGCCGTAGTCGTTGGCCCCACCCTAGGCGGATTGCTCAATGCCACCTTTGGTAACGCTACTGAGTTGATCATTGCCCTGGTTGCCCTCAACGCAGGATTGGTTGATGTCGTCAAAGCCAGTCTCACCGGGTCAATTATCGGCAACCTGCTGCTGGTCATGGGGTTGTCGATGCTGTTGGGAGGTCTGCGTTACAAAGAGCAAGAATTTCAACCGATCGTGGCCCGGGTGAATGCTTCGTCAATGAATTTGGCAGTGATTGCGCTGCTGCTGCCTACGGCGGTCAACTACACATCAACTGGGATCGATGGGGCAACCCTCCAAAAGCTTTCGGTGGCGGTTGCTTTTGTTCTGATTACCGTCTACGGCTTGACGCTGCTGTTTTCGATGAAAACGCATACCTACCTCTATGACGCTGGAGTCGCAGAGCAGGAAGTCGAAGCGCTGGCAGATGCCAACTTAACCGGGGAAACTACGCCGCACGAAGTTAATCTTTGGCTGTGGATCGGCGTTTTGCTAGTTTGTACTTTGTTGGTTGCTGTCGAGTCTGAGCTTCTGGTAGATAGGTTAGAAGTGGCAACTTCGCAGTTGGGGCTAACGGCCCTGTTTACCGGGGTAATTTTGTTGCCGATCGTGGGCAATGCGGCAGAGCACGCCACCGCCGTCACCGTGGCCATGAAAGACAAAATGGATCTGTCGGTGTCGGTTGCCGTGGGATCAAGTTTACAAATTGCTTTATTTGTCGCTCCTTTGCTCGTGATCATCGGTTGGATACTCGGCAAACCGATGGATCTCAACTTCAACCCCTTTGAATTAGTCGCCGTTGCCGTTGCGGTGCTGATTACCAATTCGATTAGCTCAGATGGACGATCGAACTGGCTCGAAGGAACGCTTCTTCTGGCAGCTTACGCCGTTCTGGGGTTGGCTTTCTACTTTCACCCCGTCATCGAGGGCATGGGCTAAGGAACGTGGATTCAATCATGCCATCTACTGCAAAGTTGTCTCGCCCTCACCCCAGCCTCTCCCAACTTGGGAGAGAGCAAGAATGCGGTTCCCCTTCTCCCAAGTTGGGAGGAGGGTTAGGGGATGAGGGCGAAAATCTCGACATTCATAAATCCACAATCCTTAGACCTCTGCCAGGGCATGTTTTAACTCTTCGCCTTGATTCTGCCTCGCCCTGAAATCAATTTCGCGCTGACGTGAAATCGATGCCGCTAAAAGTGCCCTCATCTGCTCAGCCTCTTGCTTCCTAGAGAGACGGAGGAGCCACGCAAGCGTCAGACTTTGAGAGCGACTCGCCCGCGCTGGGAGAGGGGTGAGGGCGCTTCGAGTTTTGTCAGCCAATCAGGCCAGCTACCTTAACCACAAGGAATGTGGTTTCCCAGTGATGCAATGAAATAAATAAAATAACTGGGGCGCTAGGATTCGAACCTAGGAGTGTCGGGACCAAAACCCGATGCCTTACCACTTGGCGACGCCCCATCGCGCAGCCAAGAAATATACTAGCAGTATTCTGGGCAAATGTGTCAACCGAAAAAGCTGAAACGATCTAAAAACCGATCGATCGTCTCTCCCAATCTGACTACCAACCCTTGCCCCCCGGACGCTGAACGATCGTTTCGATCACCCTGCGCCTGTCTCCCACCTGGATGCCCACCAATCTTATGTAGTCTTTGCTGTGTTCGGTGAGGCACGCTTCTAGAGCGGCGATCGCGTCGGCTCCATTCCCATCAAACATTCCATAACAGTTCCAGGAATTGGTGCGAAAGCGACGATCGTCTACATATTCGATGCCCAGCCGATGCCCATTAGCGAGAATTTGATTGATTTCGCTGATCATCTCTGGGTTAAGGCGAGTGCTCGAAGCCTGACCGTTGTAGCTGGAGGTCGATGGCATCGTGCGATCGGCGCGACCGTTGGGTGCGGCAGGCGACGGCATCATGTTGACTTCGCCCAATTTGCGGTTGCCGATCGTCGAGTTATATTCCTCAACCAGACGCATTTCCTTTAGCCTTTGCTGTTCGCCCACGAGCGATCGCCCTACCTCTAGTAGGTGAGGCAAACTAAAGTCGGGTTTGCGAAATTCGGGTGGGCGATCGGCACTGTTCACGACTCGTAGCGAAATTTTCTCTAACCCGACTTCTCGAATCAGGGCACGAATTTGCTCATCATAGAGGCGAGACCGAATCGCCCCAAAAAAGTCGATCGATTGCTCAGGAAACCCATCGACCAGTTTTTCGATATCGCCCTGCGCCACCTGATCAACCTGAAAAATGCCGCTCACAATGCCAATGCGATCGCCACGATCGGGTTCCCAAAAAAACTTCTCCATCCGACCGTCGCGGGTTAGTGGGGCATACAAAGTACCAAAATCGTTGCCAGTGACAACGATCGGAATGCGCTGAATAGGTTCAATCTCATAGCTTCCAGGGAGTTGCACGTTGGTGGGGTTGTCGGCAATGTTCATCAAAGTGCCATTCACCAACTGCGTATTCACCGTATACTGCGTGAATTGATCGACCCGACCTGCACCTGCATCAATGTCGTTGATCATCAGCACAGCCATTCTGCCGCGCACCTTCACTAATTCTGCCGCTTCGCGATAGCGCAACCGGATCAGACGGGCTGGGTCTCCTGCATCGGGGCTTTCTAGCTCTCCCGCAGACATGCTGACCACCTGCACGCCCATCTGCTTATAGACCAACTCACACTGAAACGTTTTGCCCTCGCCCTTTCTGCCGTGCACGCCTAAAATTAGCGGCACTTTGACATTGGGCAGATTGAGAAAGTTTTTGGTGATATGCACCGAGAGCTTGTCGAGAAAGCGAGGAGAAACGTACGTAACTCATGGAGCCAAATCGAATCCAAAAATGTTTAGAATTTTAAATTTTGGAAAAAGAAAAAATAACTCTGGCAGCAGGAGTTCCTACAATTTGGAAACTTCTTTATGATCGGTTGGCGAATCATCATCAGCTTAATAACCTCATCTGGGTCTGGACTTCCACCGGGACGCCTGCTGCGCTATCATGGTATCCGGGTGACGATTTCGTGGATGTCATTGGCGCCGATATTTATCTTCCTGCCGGCACCTACAGCAGCAGTTTTATAACATTCAACAATATGGTGTCGATGTATGGTGGAAAAAAATAATCACATTATCGGAAAATGGTCCCATCCCGGATCCTGATCGTTTATTAACAGAAGGAGTCTCATGGAATTGGTTTAGTACCTGGGGT
>JAAUOZ010000180.1 GCA_012034655.1 Leptolyngbyaceae cyanobacterium CSU_1_3
AGCTCTATCTCTGCCAACCTACGGTTCGATTGAACATTGGCGGGATCTCTTTCTAGCGAACATGGGGTGGGGGCATGGGTGATTGGCTTCCGAGATGCCTTTGCTGTGAGCAGCAATACGTTTTTTACCAGATGGGGATCGCCGTCGGCCCAGAAACCATTTCTAAATGGGGACATCGGTTGGGGATCGGCGGCGAAACTTCTACCATGGGGCTTGATGGCGGCAATTATGGGCTGATCCCCACCCCCGAACAAAAAAAGAAACTCTATGGAGAAGACTGGTACGCCGGAGACACCGTGAGTATGGCGATCGGTCAGGGGGTGGTGCAGGTGACTCCTTTAGAAATGGCGGTCATGGTGTCGTCGATCGCAAACGGCGGCTGGCGCGTCAAGCCTCATTTGCTAACGAGCCAAACCAATCTGCCAGAAATGCAGCGCGAAGCCACTGGCTTAGACCCAGGAGCCGTCGCGGCCATTCATGAAGGACTGGTTGCCGTGGTTCAGGAAGGAACCGGAAAAAGCCTGAATGACGGGTCAATTCCGCTAACGGGTGGCAAAACAGGGACAGCAGAAGTATTGGGACAGCCTGACAACGCCTTGTATGTGGGATTTGGCCCAGCCAACGATCCCCAAATTGCGGTGGCAGTGGTTGTAGAAAACGGTGGCTATGGAGCGGTATCAGCCGTTCCGATCGCCCATGAAGTTTACAAGGCTTACTTTGGTGCGCCAAAAACTCCAGCAAAGCCTCAGTAATTGATTCGTAAAGCCATAGAATTCCTAGGGAATTCCTCGCCGGATGCACACTCAGAGGAAGCAAGGACTCTCAATTTTCAGCGCGGGAAATCGAAGGCTGAAAATTTCCCCTCTCTGCTTTGCCTCCACCTTAAAAAAAACGTGAATTCGACCGAATCTTTCGCTGCGGTTGTCAATCTGGGCAGCCCCCTAAATCCCTCACTCCTGGGGGACTTGGAAATCTTGCTTTAAAGTCCCCCAATTTGGGGGACAGAAGCGCAGAACATCGAAGTGAAAAAAGTTGTCGAGCTGACGTTAAAAAAACGTCAGTTCGCTGACTGGACTTTTGCCCTTACCCCAAATCCCTCCCCCAGGGCGAGTCGCTCTCAAAGCCTGACTTGCGTGGCTCGTATCCTTGGGGAATAGAAGGCTGGGAGGATGAGGGCATTGTTAGCGACATCGAGCTTACCCTAAAAAATAAAGCTTATGCAGCCACGCCCCGTAGACTGCATAAGCTTCATTGCATTTTTTGGAGGATTACGAAAAACCAATAAGATTTGTTGCAAACATGAGCGCTCAGACCGTCGTTTAGCTATTCTGTTGGTTACTGCAAGAGCTAACTGCTAAGAATCAGCTAAATCGTATCAATTTCAAGCTTGCCTAGGCTTGCTAAAGATAGAGCTACAGATGGAGTGTCAAAATTCGCTAGCAATAAATGCTAACGTCTTCACCACACTCATCAGCGAGATAGCACAAGGCTCGGAAGCGCAGAGCCACAACCTCCTCATACAGTGGATTAAGCTTGCACATGGAGGGAATGTGAATCAGGGTCTTGCCAAAAAGCTTAATGTCACGCTCGAAGGGGCATTGAGCAGGAATGAACTGACAGAGGCGATGGGCAAATCCTGAATTTTGAACCTGAATCTGGTCAAGGCAGTTTCGTAGAGGGCGCAGGGGATCAAACTTGACCCCTTGATGAACGGACTGGGGAGCCGACATCGTATTGGTGGAGCGTGCTTCTGGGGAAAGCCAGACCCAACCCTCTAGTGCGATTTTTTGGTTGGCTTGCTGAGATTTCATTCTTGCGTAGCCTCAACTTGTAGTGCGTGAAGTGAGTGAACTAAAGGGCTAAATTTTATCTGTTGTTGAATACATCACGGAGAAAAGTGTTTCGGAAGGAAAACCCAGGTCTAAAGGTCTCAAGTGGTGAAGGTTACGAGTGCATATAGCGTTACACCCCTGCTAAGTATAGACCGAGATCGATGTTAAGAAGTGTAATCCAACGCACCAATGTTGCCCTATGGCTGGGCGAGATAAATGCGGGAAACTACTGAACTTTCGAGATCTGTAACTCCTTTCCTTGCCTCTAGGTTTCTTTCCTTCGACAGTTTAGCTCAATGTTTGTATCGATCGTGCAAAGAAAGTGGTCAGTTCTCATAGCGTAACGTGAAGAACTTGTGGGTATTTTAGCCCTTTTTTGAAGAGTCGTTTGCGCTGTGTGGGTGAAGTGATGCGACTTTTGAATGAGAAGTATGCGATCCCTGCATCAAATGAAGGTTTATTCAGAATCATGCCAACATACCCCCAAAACACAGGGCTACGGTAAAAAATTGAGCATTGCTAAATTGATTGCTGATACTAAAGAATGAAGCCCTAATCCTCCAATTTTTTGGATGCGTCCACCAAATTTTAGCTAAGGGACGATCGCAGACATAAAATACGAGGAAAAACGCAGACTAGTAGGGGCATAATGCTGGTGCGCCCTGAATAAGGATACATGATTGATCGGCAAGCCCCTTAATGTTGATCTAGAAATCGGGGATCTGCGTCATTCAACCTCACCCTATTCAACCTCGCCAAAGGCAAGAGGCACTGATTTAAAGCGCCTCTCAAGTCGAGAATTTTCTACCAGTTAAATGACTAGGGCACGGAAGATTCAGGCTCAACCTCTAGCACTACCACTCGCTGGTTGGGATCGGTGCGGTTGGTTTGTTCTTGCATGATGCTCTTCGCCTGACGCGGATCAAAATAGTGATTGAATTCTGCTTTGAGGCGACCTACTCGCTTTTCGGTAATCTCAACCTCTGTTTTGACCTCTTGAAGTTTTGCCTGCTGAGCGATGCTGTAGGGCAACAGTTGCGCCAATGCTGCGATCGCTGCTCCCGAAATGACCAGGTTTACTGTGAGTTTGATGGAAGTCTCTAGAGCGATCGCTCGATGATGCTTGCGCTGAGTAAGGCGGGGGTTAGATCGTGGCGATCGAACAGGGCGGCGGAGAGGAAAAGGCGTTTGGAGTGCGTTCATCGGTTCATGCAGTGCGGGAGCAGGGGCATCATATACGTTGCCTGAAGGATAGCTGTCAGGATTGATGCTGGAATTTAATTCTGGAAACTAGCCTCAGCGACAGTTCGATTTAATGATTGACGAGCGAATGACACGCCAAAATCATTATGGAACCGCTAATTTGGAGGCCTCGATCGTAGTCATCTCTTTGTATAAGCTTTCCCAAGAAATCTTATACTGAAGCGCTTTACTACTTTGAGTTAACCTAAAATCGCAAATCCACTCACCAAAATCAAGAAGTATGTTTGAACTAAGCATCCTTCTAAGCTTCCCCTGTCCGAGAAAAGTGACTCAGTTTTACTCAGACTCAGTTTTACTCCAGTGGAAAGGCAAGAAATCTGCCCTGATAGTTTAACTCGCTTGCCTAAAAACGATCATCCAATTTTGGGGATCGCTGGATCGCCCACAGAGAGAGCGACAGCAGGAATTAACAGAACAGATTTCTTGCCCAACTGTTGGAGACTACTTGTACAGTTCAGTGGCTAACCGAAAAGCAAGCACCCCCGGAATGAGGGCAACTACCAACGCAACGAGAACTTGAGTGTCGGATAAAGACATCGTTTGAAAACTCCTTATCTCAGGGTTTATAGTTCATCAATGTGAATGAAAATGTGCCGTTGTGGAAGGATTTGTAACAAGATGCAACAAGGGATCTAATTCAATCCTGGCTCTTTGTGGTTGAGTTTTTCTACTTCTTTTGCGTCTATTTTGGCAGAATCACCCCTCAAAGGGGTAGGCTGATAGGTGAACAAAGTATTTACCCCACCTTGAAAAGCAAGTTTGTCAAGGATCGTTTGTAACGTTTAATAACAATTGATGCTAGACCAATTTTCAAATCTCTCGATCGACTTTAACCCTCAAACCCTTCTCCTGCTGCCTGTCTTGGTAGCACTGGAGGCGGTGCTATCGGCGGACAACGCGATCGCCCTTGCAGCCCTAACTCAGGGGTTAGAAGATCCAGAACTAGAGAAGCGTGCTCTTAATATTGGATTGGTTTTCGCCTATGTGTTGCGGATGACGCTAATTTTGACTGCATCTTGGGTGATGAAATATTGGCAGGTTGAATTAGCAGGCGCAGCTTATCTTTTGTGGCTCGTGTTCCAATACTTTACCTCTGAAGCGGAGGGAGGCGAAGCGCACCACGGGCCGCGTTTTACGTCCCTGTGGCAAGCGATCCCCGTGATTGCGGTGACAGATTTGGCATTCTCGTTAGATAGTGTGACCACTGCGATCGCGGTGTCTCAAGAAACCTGGCTGATTTTGATTGGGGGTACGATCGGCATTGTAGCTCTACGATTTATGGCAGGTCTATTTATTCTTTGGTTAACAAAGTATGAGCATTTAGAAGATGCCGGATATCTCACGGTTGCCCTAGTCGGAGTGCGGTTGTTGCTGCGCGTGATCAATCCTGATTTTGTGCCGCCAGAATGGGTGATGGTGTTGATGATTGCAGGAATTTTTGCCTGGGGCTTTTCGCAGCGTAAATTGGCTGCGGCTGAGGAAGTGGTCTCAGAGGGGATGAGCGGGGCCCGCGAAGAAGCAGAATCACAGACTGAGGCGACGACGATCGACTCAAACGAGGAGAAAATTGAGGTGTAGGGCTGGTTGGCTGACAAATTTTTCCCTTTAATCCTCCCACCCTTTTCCCACAAGAGTTACAAGGAAAGCCGGCACAAAACTAGATCTCAAAGTCTCTCGCCTGCTCTAGGGGAGGAGTTAGGGTGAGGTCGGTTCGAGTTTTGCCAGTCAATCAGGGTGTAGGGACATTAACGGGTCTCGATCGAGAGGTTAAGTCGAGAGGCTAGGGGCTTGCAAACAAAATAATCAGCAATGCTCTCCCTCAGTTTGGGGCGCGGCCGTGCGAAACTGCAAAAAGCACGACTCTAAACTGGTCAGCACAAACATCGCCGGACTATATGTAGGAGACTGCTACTCGAACAAACGCAGGCGGTCTACAATAAATAGCTGGCTCCTCGTAAAACTAACCTGCCATGACTGCCCAATCTCGCCGCTATCACATCACCACCTTCGGCTGTCAAATGAACAAAGCCGACTCCGAGCGCATGGCCGGCATCCTCGAAACGATGGGCTTTGAGTGGGCAGAAGAACCCAACGACGCAGACCTGATTCTCTACAACACCTGCACCATTCGTGACAACGCCGAACAAAAGGTTTATTCATATCTGGGCAGACAGGCCGCTCGCAAACAAAAAAATCCTGACTTGACGCTGATCGTCGCTGGCTGTGTTGCCCAACAAGAAGGGGAAGCGCTGTTGCGGCGAGTGCCCGAACTTGATCTGGTCATGGGCCCTCAACACGCCAACCGACTCGAAGATCTGCTCGAACAGGTTTTTAGTGGCAGTCAGGTTGTCGCCACCGAAGCGATTCACATTGTTGAAGACATCACAAAACCCAGACGAGACAGCAGCGTGACCGCCTGGGTCAATGTCATTTATGGCTGCAACGAACGGTGTACCTATTGTGTCGTGCCGAATGTACGCGGTGTAGAGCAATCTCGCACCCCCGAAGCAATTCGGGCAGAGATAGAAGAATTAGGACGGCAAGGCTTCAAAGAAATTACCTTGCTCGGACAAAACATTGATGCCTATGGGCGAGACTTGCCCGGAGCCACTCCCGAAGGTCGGCACAAACATACGCTTACCGATTTGCTCTACTTCGTTCATGATGTACCAGGAGTCGATCGGATTCGCTTTGCTACCAGTCATCCGCGTTATTTCACCGAACGGCTAATTCGCGCCTGTGCCGAGTTACCCAAGGTTTGCGAGCATTTTCACATTCCCTTCCAGTCGGGCGATAATGATGTTCTGAGAGCGATGTCACGAGGCTACACGCAAGAAAAATATCGCCGCATTATTGACACTATTCGAGCCTACATGCCCGATGCATCGATTAGTGCCGATGCGATCGTAGGTTTCCCTGGTGAAACAGAAGCCCAATTCGAGAATACCCTCAAACTAGTGGACGATATTGGCTTCGATTTGGTGAACACAGCAGCTTATTCACCGCGCCCTGGCACTCCAGCCGCCCTTTGGGACAGTCAACTCAGCGAAGCGGTCAAGAGCGATCGTCTGCAACGCCTCAACCGATTGGTGAACCTCAAAGCCGAAGCCCGATCGCAGCGCTATGGCGATCGCATCGAAGAAATTTTGGTCGAAGATCAAAACCTCAAAGATCCCACCCAAGTGATGGGGCGCACCCGTGGCAATCGCCTGACGTTTTTTGCAGGCGACATTCACCTATTGAAGGGCAAGCTCGTCAAGGTCAAAATCACCGAAGTCCGACCCTTCAGTCTTACGGGTCAGCCACTGATTGCAGCTTGCTTGTAAGTTAGAAAATCTAGCTGTTGAATCTGCGATCGCTATTAGTTTGAGTGAAAACGAGATCCGTCAGATTCCCGACTTCTTAATCAACGTCAGATAAGATCTGGGAGATTGACCTCAAACTTCGGAGATCTTTCAGCAAAATTTAACTTAAAAAATGGCCACCTCGATCGATTCAAATATTGACATTGCTCCCTTAATTGATCACTCGCTCTTGGGGGCAGCCGCCACCTCAAGCCATGTTGAGCAATGGTGCGAAGAAGCCGATCGCTTCCACTTTGCGGCGGTGTGTGTCAACCCGTGCCATGTCCGCCAAGCCGTCGAATTGCTGCACAACAAAAACCCCAAGTCTGCACTGTGATTGGTTTTCCTACAGGAGCTACCACCTCAGCCGTCAAACTTTTTGAAGCTCAAGACGCAGCCGAAAATGGCGCAGCCGAACTAGATATTGTGATCAACCTGGGATTGCTCAAAATGGGCAAAGTTGATGAATTTCATCGCGAAATCGCTGAAATTCGAGAATCTACGGGGCTAGTTCTCAAGGCCATCCTAGAAATGTCTCTCTTGACAGAGGCAGAAAAACGGCTAGCAGCAGAGCTTTGTATGGATGCCGGAGTCGAATTTTTAAAGACCAGTACTGGCTGGGTCGGGGGTGCAACCGTTGCCGATGTGCGTCTGCTCAAACAACTTACCCAAGATCGCGTCGGAATTAAGGCTTCTGGAGGAATCCGCACGATCGATCAGGCGTTAGAGTTAGTCATCGCTGGCGCGACTCGCCTCGGCACTTCTCAGGGGGTAAGTCTGCTACGTCAGCGCGATAACCTGGGAAAGGAGGAATAAGGGATAAGGAGTTGCCTCTGGCACGCTTTGCGAGAGGATGAACTAGGGAGGTTTCTAGCTAACCAATAGCCTGATGGCTGAGCGAAGTCGAAAACAGCGTGCCCCTGAGCCGAGTCGAGGAAGCAAGGTTCTCGGAGGGTAAAATCTTTTTTAGAAATCGCTGGGTTTTCGAGCCACTTTGTGAGCGCGATAAAATCGTGGTTTAGATGATGTTCTAGCCGCGATCGCCAAAACTCTAATCACCCTTGCAGCCATCAGCCTCCAATTTGTGCAAACTTCACCCCAATTTCTTCTTCCTCCCTCAAACACCCGTACCAATCTAGCTACCCTCCCTTCTTCTCCCTCCTCCCTTCTTTCTCATGAGCCGCACCTACAAAGCGACCGGAATCAATCTCAAAAGTATGCCGTTGGGCGAGTCTGATCGAATTTTGACAGTCTTGACACGGGAATTTGGGCTGATGCGGATGGTGGCGATCGGCTCTCGCAAACAAAACTCAAAGCTAGGCGGCAGAAGCGGTTTATTCGTGGTTAACGATTTGCTAATTGCCAAAGGAAAATCTCTGGACAAAATCACCCAGGCTGAAACCTTGGAGTCCTATCCGGGTCTGGGTCGCGACCTCAAAAAACTCACCGCCGGGCAATATCTCGCAGAAATTGTGCTGCAACAGGCCCTCAGCGAACAGCCCCAAGAAGAACTTTATTATTTGTTTAACGAGCATCTGGCGCGACTGGAGCGATCGCCCTCCTCTCAAGTGTTGCCTCATCTGTCTCACGCTGTTTTTCAACTGCTGGTTCTCGCTGGCATTGCCCCCCAGGTGCATCAGTGCTGCATCAGCCAAGTCGTTCTAGAACCCGACTTCACAAACCCCAATTGGCAAGCTGGGTTTAGCACCATTGCGGGTGGAGTCGTCACCCTAAAGGCGCTTGAACAAATTCGCCTAGAAGAAGGACTCAGCCCCAGCCAAGCGGCTGCAAGGTCTCCGTCTCTGCCTGCCCCTCCTCGCTCTAAAACCGCTAAACTCAACATCACCCTCACCGCTACGGAACTCACTCTACTGCAACAACTGGCACAGGCCGACCTGACAGAAAATGTTGCCCCTGCGATCGAGTCGGCCTGGTTTGCGATCGAACGCATCCTGCGTCAATACGCACAATATCATTTTGATTATCCCATTCGTTCTGCCGCCCTGATCGATAGCTGCTTTGCCCCCGCCTGAGACTTATGTCTAACTGGTTTATCTAAAATTTCTGCCCTAGGTCTTCCTTCACGTGTGCTCAATCATGATGCGATCGTCCCTTTCTGGCTACATGCTGATGTCCTCCGCCGACCCTTCCCACTCCAGTGGTAAACTTGGCAAAGTGGAAACTCCTGGCACGGCTGACAATTCTCGAATCTCACGTTCGCATCAGCCAACACCTGACTTTCCGCCACGAGTGACTCGCCCCGCTTCAGATGCGTCGCTTTCGCCTGATAATGGTTTGAGTGAGGAGAGAGTTGTTCCCGCCATGCTTAGAATGCAAGACACCCCGCCCGATGAGTTTTCTTCGGAAGAAATGGAGGCGATCCAGCCGGTTCCCCGATCGCCCAATTCGTCTGCTCAAAACGGCGCAGGAAAATATTTGTCAGAAGACTATCTGGGCGAGTTGCTCCCACAAGTCGAGGCAGAAACCGTCGTCGATGTTGCCCCACCTACCACCGACGACCCCGAAGCACCCGAAAGTGGCTTTGCCCCCGTCCTGAGAAACCGCAACTTCTTAACCCTGTGGGCCGGGCAGGTTTTCTCTCAGCTTTCCGACAAAGTTTATCTCGTCCTCATGATTGCGCTGATTGCCAGTCGGTTTCAGTCAGAAGGCGAAACGATTAGCGGCTGGGTGTCTTCGATCATGATTGCCTTTACAATTCCGGCGGTGCTGTTTGGGTCGATCGCGGGTGTATTTGTCGATCGCTGGTCCAAAAAAGGGGTGCTCGTCGCTACTAACCTTCTGCGCGGCGGGCTGGTGTTTGCGCTGCCGCCCCTGCTGTGGCTTTGTCAAGACTGGGCACGGGTCAAAGGTCTCCCCGTTGGCTTTTTGATCATGCTAGCCCTCACCTTTTGTGTCTCGACTCTGACGCAATTTTTTGCCCCAGCCGAACAGTCTGCTATTCCTTTGATTGTTGAGCGTCGTCACCTACTTTCTGCTAACTCCCTCTACACCACAACGATGATGGCTTCGGTGATCATTGGCTTTGCCGTGGGGGAACCCCTGCTGGCCCTGGCAGATGCGATCGTGGCTCACCTGGGCGGTGGATTCACTGGAATTGGGCGAGAATTGCTCGTCGGCGGCGGATATGCGATCGCGGGGGTGCTGCTGCTCTTTCTAAGAACGGGCGAAAAAGTCAAAGCTTCAGCCAATCGAGTCACGCCAAACCAACCCGAAGAATATCCCCACGTTTGGGAAGATATCAAAGATGGGTTGCGCTACCTGGGTAAAGAAGACCATGTGCGGAGTGCCTTGATTCAACTGGTGATTTTGTTCTCGATTTTGCGGCATTGGCAGTGTTGTCGGTGCGCTTGGCGGAGGTGATGCCGGAGATTAAATCTTCTCAGTTTGGCTTTTTGCTGGCGGCTGGGGGCGTGGGTATGGCCTGTGGTGCAGCCATCATTGGCTACTTTGGTCAGCGCCTGCCTCACGCTCGTTTGGGGCTATATGGCTCGTTGGGCATGTCGGCGGCGCTGGTTGGGCTGGCGTTTTTCTATCACACCCTTTGGGTGTCGCTGCTGCTGATTACGCTGCTCGGCGGTTTTGCGGCTTTGGTGGGCATTCCGATGCAGACGACAATTCAGCAGGAAACACCGGAAGCCATGCGGGGTAAAGTGTTTGGGTTGCAGAACAACGCCATCAACATCGCGCTCAGTTTGCCTCTAGTGCTGGCTGGAGTGTCGGAAACTTTGTTTGGGTTGAGGGCGGTATTTTTGGCACTTGCGGCCCTGACGATCGCAGGAGCGACCCTTACCTGGTATATTTCCGGTACAAGGATTCCTAAAAGCGATCGTTAGAGATGAGTGGTTAGGCGTTTCTTTCTTGTTGTAAACCACTGATGGCCAACGATCGGACACCACCTCTACGACATACCCCGAATGCACATCGCTTGGCTTGGCAAAAAAACGCCATTTTGTGGAAACGTTACCTATGGTCGCGAAGTCACTAACGCCCTCTTAGACCACAATCATCAGGTCAGCTTCTTACACTTTGCTCAGGAGGAAGAGGTTCCCGACAATTGGCCAGATATTCGGGAAGTGCCGATTCCTTTTTTCTACAAGTCTCAGCTTTATACGATTCCGACTTTCAAATCCAGTCGAGTCTTGATTCAAGCCCTTCAGGATCTCTCACCCAAGCCAGATCTGGTACACGCTTCTCTGACGCTTTCGCCCTTAGATTTTTTGCTGCCAGAGATTTGCCAGGAGCTCAATCTACCTCTCGTGGCCACGTTTCATCCCCCCCTTCGATCGCAAGCGCCGCAATCTGACATCGGGCACGCAGCACTTGATGTATCAGCTTTATGCGCCTTCGCTGGCGAAGTACGATCGGGTGATTATTTTTTCCCAGATCCAGCGTGATTTGCTGATCAAACTGGGTGTGCCCCGCGATCGCATTGCGGTGATTCCGAATGGGGTCGATTCGGTAAAATATTCTCCCGGTCGGTCAGAATTTAAAGCAGAACTGGGAGTCGATCGGATTTTCTTATATCAAGGACGCATCGCCCCAGAAAAGAATGTAGAATCGCTGCTCAAAGCCTGGAAACAGGCAAACATGGGCGAAAACAGTAAGCTTGTGATTGTGGGCAACCACGGTACATTAGCCTCCTCGCTGATTCCCTTCTATGGTGAAGAACATGGGATTGTCTGGCTCGGCTTTATCGCCGACGAACAGCGCCGGATCGAAATTCTCAGAAGCACCGACGTGTTTGTTTTGCCGTCGCTGGTAGAAGGGCTATCGCTGTCGCTGCTAGAGGCGATGGCCTGTGGAGTTGCCTGCGTTGCAACGGATGCCGGGGCCGATGGAGAAGTCTTAGAAAACGAAGCGGGCGTGATCATCAAAACCCAGGGTGTCACCTCTCAGCTAAAAAACCTGCTGCCTCACCTGCGCGATCATGCAACTTGGACGGCTCTATTGGGGCAAAAAGCCCGTCAGCGCGTCGAAGAACGCTACACCCTCAACCGCAACATTGAGCAGGTGATCAGCCTCTACCATCAGCTTTTAGTGGAGCACCACGATTGCAGCAGCCGCATTCGCATTCCGGCAAAGCTGCCGGCTCGTGATGCAATCCCGACTTGGAAAGGTGAGGGATGAGGCTGTCTAGATATACTGCGTCAGCCTATAGATTTTGGTTTAGAAGGGGTGTGGGGGCTGCGCCCCAGCCAGGGGTTCCACCCCTGCACCCCGTCCAAAATCTTTAATTTTATGC
>JAAUOZ010000181.1 GCA_012034655.1 Leptolyngbyaceae cyanobacterium CSU_1_3
TAAAAAACGTCAGTTCGACGACGGGACCAGGTTGCCCTCACCCCAAACCCCTCTCCCCAGGGCGAGGAACTTTAAAGCCTCACCAGGGTCAGGCTCCTCCTTCTCTCTAGAGAGAAGGAGGCTGGGAGGATAAGGGCCCTTTGAGCGGACTCGAATTCACTAATTTTAATGTCGATTGCTAGTCGTCACTTCCTTCGCTTCTTCATCGATTCCCGTTCCATAATTCGATCCTGAACTGTAGGAGCCAGCAATCATCGCGTCTTCAATCGCACGGGGCAGTTGTATCTCTACTCCGTTGATAACTGCACCCAACAAACGATGATCGTCCGATTCGGTCAGGTGATCGATCGCCTCTGTTAGAATACTCTCTTGAGAAGTTCCAGGGCGAGTCACCAGCACCATGCCATCACTGTAGGGTTCTAGCAACAGTGCATCATTGCACCGGCTCAGAGAAGGAGTGTCGATCACCACCAGATCAAACCGTCCCCGCGAATCTTCTAGCAATCGTCGCATCTCGCTCGACTCTAAAATAGAAGCCGCCTGACGCTGGGGGCCCGCACTAGGCACAATGTAGAGATTCTCAACCTCTGGGGCCAGTCGAATGCATTCGCTAATCTGCCCGTAGTAGCGCAACGGCTCGATCGCGCTGTCTGGGTCGGGCGCAATACCCACATAATCACAGCGAGAAGGCGAACGCAAATCACCCTCAATTAGTAAAGTCCGCTTTCCGGCTCTGGCAGCAGCGATCGCTAAGTTATAGGCACAAACGGTTTTGCCCTCCTGGTCGATCGTGCTTGTCATCAGCACCATTTTCAGCGCTTTGCCCTCTGCCAGCCGCAGCTTACTGCGAAATCGCTCGTAATATTCCCCATAGGGAGAATCCGATCGCAACAAAACAGGCGAGTCGTCAATATGCCAAACCTTGACCAGGGGCAAAGAACCCAAAATAGCCACATCTCTCTGACGCAGAGCTTCCCGCAGATCTTCTTCGGTGTAGAATTTGCCCTCTAGAGTATCGAGCAAGAAAATCAAGCCACCGCCGACTAATAAGCCAACCAAGCCCCCGATCGCCAGGGTGACGGGGATGCTCTTCGGCGCTGTTACTTCGCTGCGAGTAATCGAAGGAGCCGTGCCCAAGCTCAAGCTGCTGACGGTTTCGGCTTCGGCGGCTCTAGCATCGACCAGTTTGACTTGCATTTGATCGTGCAGAGCTTTTTTTAATTTGACTTGATCTTCGAGGCGTGTCCGCTCTAACTGTTTGTTAGGAATGGTGGAATATTGCTGGCGTAGTTCTTGCTCTGATCGCGTTGTGCCAATCAACTGCTGCTGTAAGCTCTCTTGTTGAGTTTGCAGGGTCACTAGAGTATTGGCCAACTGCTGCCGCGCCGGATCGAGACTGCTGTTTTGGCGCACATCGGCCGTCAGAGGGGCGGCGATTCCATTTCCGCCCATCACCTCCTGCGCCCGTTTGCTCAACTCCTCTTCGTAAGCCTGTCGCTGGTTTAGCAAGGTGACGATCGTCGGATGCTCTGGTCGCAAATCTTTACCCAACACGGCTAACTGAGACTCGATCTGCTGAATCTGAGCACGCAAGCTGCCAATAATTGGGTCAGCACTGAGGGCAGAAGAAGCGTAGGCTTGGTTGGGGCTGAGTCCCAGTCTTTGCTGAATGCTGGCGATTTGGGCGTTAATGCCTTCAAGTTGCAGTTGCAGTTGGCGTTGTTGGGTCTGGCTACCCGTGATGGCTCCAATCAAACTGCCATTTTGGGCCGCGAGAAGTTGAGGACCTTCGACGCGATCGTACCGCTCTAACGACTGCTCTGCCACTTGGAGTTCTTGTCTAGCTTTGGGCAAACGCTGATTGATGGCATCGATCACCGATCGCAGGCGAGCCGAGTTGTTTAATCGGCTCTGCTCGATCACCCGTTTGATGTATTGCTCCATGACAACCTGCGCTCGGTCTTGGTCATCATCGGTATAGAGAATTTCCACCTGGGCTGGTGCGGCAACTGTGCCTTTTACCGCTTTAGGGGCATTGACCTCAATCTTCGTTTTTTTCACCAGTTCCTGGGGCTTGATGCCCACCTCCTTGGCAACAGCTTCGAGCAAAGTGCTAGAAACCAGCGTGTCATTGGTGAGAGACTCTAGAGGCTGGCGAACCTCTGCCCCGATCGCCGAGAAACTGATGGGCGGACGGTTGGCAACCAGCATCGCTTCTGCCTTATAGATCGGCACAGGCTCTGGTTGAGAGATGACCACCCCTGCCGCAGCCATGCCCACTGCCACGCTGACAGGAATAATCCATTTGTAGCGATCTACGGCTAGAAAATAACGTTTGACAATTGGGGGAGTCATAACGGCAGATGGGGGAACAGGGGGAATGAGATTTCGAGGATGCGGGGGTAGGTGCTTTGGTTAAGTTTGGCAACTGCTGGGGTGCATCTAGCGATCGCGGTCTCTTCCAGTGGGGCCAAAAAGATCGGTGGCGCTGTTGCCAAGTTCTCTAAAGAACAGCAAAAAGCCCAGTACGTCTCGGAATGGTTGGGTGAAGACGTTGAGAGCGTAGGTAATTTTTCCAACTAGGTTGCGACCGATCACAATCACATCATTGTCCTCTAAAGGAACGTTTTGAGCGAGATCGCCAGTGAGTGCTTTTTGCCGTCTAATTCTCGTGTGACTGCTTTTTTGCTGTCGGGGTCAAATCGAATTAGAGCAATGCGCCGAATATTGGTGTTGTCGGGGTTGGGGCCGATCGTCGCCAGTGCATCTACAAAAGTGCTGCCGAGGGGGGAGGTCAAATTGTTGGAGTCGCCCGGTGGCATAGCTCAAGAAACGAATAGTGAGCTTGCCTTTCCCCAAAGAAGATCGGGCGGCTAACTCACGATCGTAGTCTCCGATATTTCCCGGTTCGAGTCTTGATACGACTACAACATCCCCATCTTGCAGGCGCAGATCCGGAAGGGGAGTACCGTCTTTCAAGGGCTTGACCAGGTTTAAATTCTCTTCGAGGGCCGTGCCATCGCTGAAGATACGCCGAACTCTGACCGATCGCAGATCAGCTTTGGGGGTCACGCCGCCTGCCGACAACAACGCCGCAGACACTCTGGGCAACTGAAGGGCATATTGCCCCGGCCGTCCGACTTCGCCCGTCATCGTCACCAGCACGGGGCGTTGCCCCGTCAGCGCCAACAACACCACCGGGTTAATCACAAATCGATCCACACCTTGACGCACCCTTTCTTGCGCCTGGTCGATCGTCAGCCCTTGCAGAGGCACTTTGCCCAACAGTGGAGTGGTGATGTTGCCTTCTTGATCGATCGCCGCCTGAAAATTTAAGTCTGGGAATCGTTGCACTACTACAGAAACCGTGTCTCCGGCTCCCAAGCGATAGACACCAAAGGAGTTGCTCAATGGGCGCGTTGTAGGCGGTACGATCGGCGCGGGGGCCGCCGGGACAGGGTTAATAGGAACGGGTGTAGCAGCAGAGGGCGCTTTGGGTGGGGTGACGGGTTGAGCGGGGAGTTCTCCTCGATCGCGCAGGCGCTGTCTTGCTTGTTCTACTAACTCTAAAGAAGTAGGAGGTTGCTTTTTCTTCAAAGCTGGCGAAGGGCTTTTGGGTTCAGTCAACGGTGGTAGCGGAGTCTGTCCTAGGGCAGCCTGGGGAGATGGGAAGCCAAATACCCCAAACAAAATCACAAACGGCACACTAGCCGTCACCGAATGAACACTGGCTAATGACAAAGCCGTCACCTGACGCGCTGAGAGAACGTTGAGCATAGAGGAAGAAGGGTCGGGAGGCATGGGAGGAAAGAGAGAAGAGGGATGAACTGAGAACAAGCCTTGGGAACTAACATTGAGAATGGGCGTTGCTGAATGACGAGATGACCCCACTCAAATCCTCAGCTTCTCGGTCAACTCAACTCAGAAGTTGGGGATCTCTCATCCTTAAGTTTGCTCCTGGTTCATCATTCATCCCTGGTGGGTCATTTCCCTGATGAAATCACGGTGAGGTCTGTTCCAAATTGTTTCTAAAATGATGTTTAGATTAGTTACATCTAATTAGTTACATTTAACATAGAGGTCTTAAGGTGACACTCTATAGAATTGAGACCATTGTAGTCTTTTGGAACTTGCACAGAACGGCGGAGTTTCTCGTCTGCTATGAATTTAGGCGAAGGGCATTCGCCATCAGAATCGACTGGACGGCTTGGGCGAGAGATTCAACGCTAGCCCGGTGCTTTTCTAAGTCGTCGAGAGGATCGATCGCTAGCAGCACACTAACAGCCACCCAAGGGACACGCCGATTTTGCCACTGGGCGGCGCGATCGGCAAAAAACCAGCGACTCGGTGTAGGGTGGCCGCCTTCTGAGGTGGCATACCATTGCATGACGGCGTAGGTTTGTTCGTCTGTCCAGCCGCGAAACAGTTGGGCGGTGACTTTGGCGGCAGGCTGGGCGATCGAAAACTCGACCTGTTGAGCGGAGTCGGTCCTCCAACGTTGCAAGCCGTTAATGTCGCTCCATTCCACTTCGGGCTGTTCTCTGGGGCCGTTTTGGGCAAATATCAAGAGAGCCGCTTTTTGGTTGTCGCGGGTCATTTCTTGGCTGAGCCATTTGTGTTCACCAATCTGGATTGTGCCTCTTTGGACGATTTGCCAGTTGGGAAGGGCAAGCCCGGTTTGGCGCAAATTCCGCAACTCAGACAGAGTAGCGACTTTGGGCGGTTCTCTCCAACGCCATTTGCCAGACAGATACCCCGGAACGGCTCCGATGCCAATCAGGATCAGCAACAGCAACAGTAAGACGAGTTTGGGCAATTGGAGAGATATAGGCTTGGGCATGGGGAAGGGGGAGGGCTATTCGTTGGGGTCGTCGATCGAGAAGTAGGGTTCGATTTGGTTGAGGAGAAGGACGAGGATGCCTAACATGGCAGTGGAATAGACATCGCCGCCCCAGCCTTCGTGGAGCCAGACAAAGGCACGATCGTTGCCCGTGCCGTGGAAGTAGGTAAGCAGAGTGTTGCGAATGATGTTGGCGAAGATGCTGAGGGCGATGGTGCTGGTCAAAAAGACGATGGCAAGGGGTCGCGATCGCCAGGCTCCCGTCCAGTAGAGCAGCATCAAACTCACATAAAGACTGGTGAACAGCATCTTCAGCCCGGCGCAGTAGGGAGCAACCTCGACCATGCGCCCCCCGACGGCGAGGTAGATGCCTTCGATCGTCACATCCATGCCGATCTGGTTTAGCAGAAAGCCTGCCGATCCAGCGATGAAGGTCTGAAGAGGAAGGGTGTAGGGGGCAACTAAATAGGGAATTTCCGTCGGGGTTGCTAGAAAGACGAGTAGCAGGGCGAATCCTTGCAGTTTTAAACCCGGTAAGCCTTTGAGCCAGAGGCAGATGCCGATCAGCAACACAGGAACTGACACATTTACAAAGTCAGGTACGCCACTGAGGTAAAGAACCCCTGCAAAGAGTAGGAGGATTGCACCGATGAATTTCCACCCTTGAACCTGTGCTCCCTTTTGGGGCAGCCTTTGCCAGCGCTTGCGATTTGTCCAGGTGATGTAGGCGGCGAAGGGGAGACCAATCAGCCCATGACTGAAGTATTCGTGCTCAATGCTGATGCTTTTTCGCAGCCAACCGTCGTACCAGTGAACCAGGAGGGGCGCATACAAAATTGCCAACAGCCCCCACAGAGCGACATCGCTCCAGTACCGTTCGATCAAGGTGGGAGAAAGACGAGCAGTTCGCATAGCTTTAGGCAGAAATTTTGCGAGAGTCTTGGTGGGCTAGAACAGATTCGATCGTACCCACGACTTGAGTAATTTGAGAATCAGTCAACCCTGGATACATGGGCAGAGAGAAAATCTCCTGGCAGAGGGCTTCGGCGATCGGAAAATCGCCCGATCGATAGCCCAGATTGGCGAAGGCGGGCTGCAAATGGCAGGGAAGCGGGTAGTGAATCCCGGTTTGAATGCCTTGGCTGTTGAGTTGTTCTTGCAGAGCTTCACGATCGACAACACACCCAGATTTTAAAGCTCTGACGATATAAAGATGATAGACGTGCCCAGCGCCAGACTGGTTATGAATCGGGAGAATGCCTTGGGAGTGGAGGGGTCTGAGTAGGGTGTTATATTTGTCAGCAATGCGGCGGCGATCGCGGTTCCATTCTCCCAAATAGGGCAGTTTCACATTTAAAACGGCTGCCTGGATGGTGTCGAGGCGGCTGTTTGTGCCGTAGTCAGTATGAAAATATTTGCGAGGTGCGCCATAATTTCGCAACGATCGCAGCATTTGGGCAACGGACTCATCCTTGGTGACGACCATACCGCCATCGCCCATCGCCCCCAAGTTTTTGCTGGGGTAGAAGCTAAAGGCGGCCGCCACTCCGATCGACCCGGCTCGATAGCCTTCCCGCTCTGCCATATGAGCCTGAGCCGCATCCTCAAAAATCAGCAAATCGTAGGTATTGGCTAGATCCAAAAGCTGCGTCGGCGACACCATTTGCCCATAGAGATGTACGGGGACGATCGCGCGGGTCTTGGGCGTGATCGCTTTCTCTGCTGCCACCAGATCGATCAGGGCAGTTTTGGGGTCACAATCGACAAATACAGGAGTTGCCCCCGATCGCAGCACGCCAATCAGCGTGGCCACAAAGGTATTGGCGGGCAAAATTACTTCATCGCCAGATCCAACGCCACAAGCTTGCAGCCCCAGGGCGATCGCATCCGTTCCGCAGGCGACCCCAACTCCATGCTGAACACCACAAGCTGCCGCAAATGCTTGCTCAAACTCAGTCAACGCTTGGCCCAACACATAATCACCTCGTCGCAGCACCGTCTGAATCGCCTGCTCGATTTGAGCGGCGATCGGCTGATGTTGGGCGGTCAGATCAACAAAAGGAATGATATTTGGAACGCTACGCATAATAAAAAAGCTGCAACAAGAGGACGATAGCAATAGGGGCGTGAAGGTAAAAGCTGAGTTGAGCGCTTGATCTAGTTATGGTTGATTTCAAAACAATTGAATATGGTTAAACGGTGAAGAGTTTGTAAAAGTCACCCCTTGGTTTGGTGAATTCTGACTCGTTCTTTGACCGTCTACGTAAAAACTAGGGAGCGTTCTACCGTATACGTAAACAGAATCACCCAGGGGAATAATTCTGAGTTCAGAGTACCCAGTGGTAGGTACTTCATCTCATCCTTAGGAAATTTCTGATGAAATGCTGTTTGACGGGATGATTCCAGCTAAAACCCTAGCGATCGCCCATTTAAGATGAGGATTAAGGCGAGAATTTTTCATCCTAAGTTAGGAAGGCAGAATGATTGATCAGGCGCATTTCGACCGCGCTCAATGCTCAACATCTTCCCTAGCGCTTGTCATTACCAACATTTTTAGCCTTCTCCCGCCCTCAACTCAACGCTCCAGCACAAGCCCTGCAACCTTGCGCTCAGCAGCGCCCAAAAATCTAAGGTTTCGATCGTGGCTCCATGCCTGACATTCTGGATGTGCGCCCATACAGGCGATCTAAAACTCGTTTGATGGAAACGCGCTGCCACTGTTGCCCGCGTTTGGTTTGATAACCGTTTTGATTGAGCCAGTCTGCAACCTGCTGGAGAGATTTTCCAGACTTGTGATGTCGTCGAATCAATTCAACAATCTGCTGTTCATCTGGGTTTGCGACCAGTTCTCCATTCAGCGATCGTTGCCCAAATGCTGGAGAGCCATGGCCAACATAGCCACCCTGAGCCGCTTTTGCTCGTCGTCCTTGCTCTAGCCGTTCCCAAATCTCGCGGTCTTGAAAGCTCTCGGCAGTCATCGTCTGTGGTGAGGTTTATTGGAGTTGCCTTTGGAGCAATCCCTGAGAATCGCTCACTCGATCAAGGTATTAGCCAAGGTATTAGCCAAGGTATTAGCTTTTGCAGTCTATGACATCCTCCCCAAAATAGAGTGTTCTACACAACGGACTTCTTCAGCAATTGTTGAGCGCGATCGATTTCTGGCGCTGTTCCAGCGACGATTAATAGAGTATTGCCGTTTGCGACCTGTTGGCTGTGCTGTTTGGCTTGCTCAGAGGTCAGTCCTAATCCAATTAATGCGCCCATCAGTCCACCCGCCGCCGTACAAATTCCACCACTCAGCAGGGTAAAGGCGATCGCAGAAGACAAAACGACCTGCCCCACCCCCGGAAGGGCGAGCAGGCCGGCTCCTAGCAGTAGCCCAGAGGTTCCCCCAATCAGATTGCCCAAAACAAATCCTTTCTTTAACCCGGTTGCAGTGCCTGTAATCGCTCCAATCGGAGCATCGGAGAGCGTCGCCTCAGTAGAATTCTCAGTAGAATTCTCAGTAGAATTTTCGTCTTGACCGATGAGGAATGCCTGCGCGATCGGGAAGCCCGAAAGAACCAGGCGATCGAGCGCTTTTCCCGCCGTCTCTCGGTTAGAAAACACTCCAATCACTTGTCGGCGCTGATTTAACACATCCCTAAGCATTGCTTTTTCCTATCAGATAATAATTTCTGTATCTTTAGCTACATTTTATCTGCTTTTCAGAAAAAAGCCAGCGATAAGCGGGGTTGTGTTAGCAAGTGTTGACAATTTAATTTGAACGTAAAAAAACGATCGCAAGTTCTACTCCACGATCGCGGCAAGACATTCAAAAATTGGCGTTGCTGAATTATGGGTATAGATCGCCAAATCTATCCTCACCCTCGCCTTCTGCCAGGAGAGGGAACCAGGCTTTTAGCTCTCTTTGTCTTAGAGAGAAGGAAAGTGCATATTTGCATTCAGCAATGCTATTCATACTTGCATTCGGCAACACTCAAAAACTAGACCTGTTGCTTTTTAGCAGAAAAAACCGTCGAAAATCTCATATCGTAACCATTGCAGCCGTTGATCGCAGAAATCATCTAAAAAGCTTGCCAGGGCTGGGTTGCATGGCTTCCTTAAACTTATCAAGCAATAGGTCTACTGATTCAGGGTCGAGGCGTGTACATAATCACCAAAACGCCTAAAAGGGCAATCCAGCCGCCCAGCCAGTCAAATTTATCTGGGGGAACACGATCGACGAGCCAGCCCCACAAGATCGACAACACCACAAAGACTCCTCCATAGGCTGCATAAGCGCGTCCAAAACTGACCGTTTGCAGCGTAGGAACTACGCCATAGGCTGCCAGAAGAATCACACCCAAAACGGCCAGCCAGGGGCTTTTTCCTTCACGGAGCCACAGCCAAAACAGGTAGCCACCGCCGATTTCACACAGCCCAGCAACGACAAAGAACAAGAGAGATTGAATCATTACTTTTTGCGAGAATCGCTGATAGTTGCAGGTTCTTCGATCGTCAAGGCCGCTTCGTTTTCTTCGCTGGTGCGAATGCGAACAGCTCGACTAACGGGAATCACAAACAACTTACCATCTCCGATCGTGCCTGTTTTGGCAGTTGAAACAATGGTATCGACCACCTGATCGGTAATGTCATCGTTTACTACAATTTCGATTCTCACTTTGGGGATGAAATCGATCGTAAACGGCTTTCCTTCCAGGTCGAGCAGTCCCAAAAAAGCCAGTGGTCGCCCTTTTTGTCGCCCAAAGCCCTTGGCCCCTGTGACCGTCATTCCTTGAATCCCCAACTTAACTAAGGCTTCCTTTACCGCGTCTAACTTAGAAGGCTGGATAATTGCGAGAACTAGATTCATATGCGGCTCCTGTTGTGATGGTTGACCATGACGAACTCACGAACATTAGCGGGACTTTGAGGAGCTAACCTGATCGCGCAAAGGATGCCTCAGATCAGACGGCAGAAAGAGCGGTTTGCCTTTGAGCAAGCTGTCGCCAATCAGGTAAGCGAAGCCAGCCACAAAGAATGCGATCGCAATCCCAATCGCTGTGATCGAATTAACTTGTGCATTTCCACTTCCGGTCAAGCCGTAGTAGAAAATGCCGCAGACCATGATTAGATTCATCATCAGTCCCGCAACCGGAATCACGATCGTCTTGATCGGATTGTTTTCGCCATCTAGCAAATGTTCGAGGGTGGCAATCAGAGTGACTCCGCAGGTAATGCCGTACAGCATAAAAGTGCCAATGTTAGAAACTAGCGTCACGATCGTCACGTTGTCCACACTTTGGACGGCATACGCACCAATTAGGGCAGACAGTCCCGTTAAGAAGTAAATGCCCAAAAACGGCGTATTGTAGCGACCGTGTAGAAACCCAAAAACAGCAGGTAGTTCTCGATCGGCTCCCATTGCGTAGCTAATTCGGACTCCGGTAGACAAAGAGGAAAGGCCCGTTCCGATCAGGGCCATGACAACGGTACTGGCCATGATGATCTGCAACAGAAACCCATTGCCAGACAGCAGAGTGTCACCCAAAATTCTTGCAATATCTCCCATCGGCGCGCCCGATGATAGAGCCGCTGCAAACCCAGTCACTGTCTTGCCGTCAACCACTGCTGTGTATTGATCTCCAATAAAAAAGTTAGCAGCAAAATACTCAAAAAAGTAGCAGATACAAGCCTGAATAAATAACGATAAAATCACACCCTTGGGAATATCTCGCCGAGGGTTGACGGCCTCTCCCGCCATCGCGGTTGCAGACTCAAACCCAACGAGTAAGAGAATCGCGATCGTCGCCTGATAAATCAATCCACTCAAATCATGAGGAACCACAACGCTAACGGCATTGGCATGTTCATAATTCACGTTGGGATGCCCCAATCGATACACAATCATCAACAGTCCTAACAACGTCAGCGACGCGATCTGCACCACGTTAATGATGATATTGATCAAAGTAGAACCCGTGACTCCAATCAAAGCAATGCTACCAATCAGCCCCGCAAACACAATACAAATCAGTGCTTTACTTAACCAATCCGTAGCAAAACCAGGGTTAAATAGTTGCCCAATGTAGACCACGAGCGTCCCCATAAAGCTGACCATAATGCCAGGATAGACCCAGTAATAAAGGTGCGCCGCCCAGCCCGTGACAAACTTAGCCAACCGCGCTAGCCGAAAATGCTTATGTTCTTGTTTCCCTAAGATTGCCGCCTCAGCATAAAAGTAAGAACTTCCTGCGCCCGCTTCTGGATACGCTTTAGAAAGTGTGGCATAGCAGCTTGCTGTCAACATGGCGATGACGGTGGCCAGTGCGATCGCCGCCCACATGTTTTTGGCAGAGTCGGGGGGCGCTTGCAGTTGGTAAGTGGTCCATAAAAAAGCGCCGGGTGCAATCAGGGCCATTGCGTTAATGGTGATCCCTACCAAGCCGAGGGTTGGTTTTAATTCACCACCTGTTGAGTTAGTCATATCTTGCCGTTACATCCCTCTGGAAGTTGCACTGACAATCTTTAGGGGTGATGTAGTTTAGATTAGTATTGTTCGATACAAGAAGTTAAACGATCTATTCCCAATTCTTCCGCAAGTGCAGGGCTACAAAGCCTTAAGGAAAATTTTTGGGGAAAATATTAAATTTCTCTTTGGTGTCTTTTACTACAGTATATTTCTAAGCTAATTTGCATAAAGTTTGGTTTTTTTCAGCAAATAGTGATCTGCGATACAAAAACCTTAGAGGTCTGTTTCTACTATCAATACTCCGGACAGTTTTCGATCGCCAACGACAGAATAGGAATTTCAGCCTTTCTCTAGGGTGATCAGCGAATGAGAAATCAAGGGTTTCAG
>JAAUOZ010000182.1 GCA_012034655.1 Leptolyngbyaceae cyanobacterium CSU_1_3
CAGCCGTGAGCAGGATATTATTTTCAAAGTTAGCGCTACACCTGACTTTGAAAAAATAGCTCAATTCTGAAACCATAGAGCCTGTAAGCCTTTTGAAATCGTTCAAAAAAATGTCCGAAGTATTGTTACCTTTGAGTATCAAAAGACTTAGAGGAATTTTTGTGATTGTCAACTTCAACAAAGATGGCTGGGACGTGATCTATCACCGTGCCCATGCTCTTTTGGCCGCACAACTCGGTGGACAATGGCGCAAGGTTTGGGCAGAGTGCCCTTCTGCTGGACTCGTACCCCCGATATCCCCACCGTCTACGACCCAGACTGGAAGCCAGAACCCTCCTCCCTGCCCGATGAAGATCCCATGTTTGCCGCCGCCCTGAGAACTGAACCTTCAATTTTTGTAGAAGACGTATTAACCGCTTCTGCCGATCTGCTCAATGCTCAGTTTGAGCAAGAAAACTTTGGTCATCGATCGCTGATTCATGGTCATATTTGTCATAACGATCAGCTTTGGGGTGTTTTGCAGCCCTGTGTGTTTGGTCAACCTAGGATCTGGAGTGTTGAAGACAGAGCAACGATCGTAACCATAATTGATCAAATTACTGCCTGGGTGATGGGCTACGTCCAAAGTCATACTCAAGCTAAAGATCTCTCGCAAGAACGAGGCAAATCAATCCTAGGCGGGGTTCACTACGGTCATAGGCAATGTGTATTCTATTTTCCTATCTCCCTTCGCTTGCTCTAAAAAGCCAGGAGACCACCCCATCTCAACTCCTCGCCTACCCTAGAAGAGGGACTGAGGGGGCGGAGGTTCTAGAAAGCTGCACATTGCATGTAATAGTATTGCAATGTTGAACTTCTAGACTCGGCCGACCTACATGAACCATTCGCCTTTCAGCCAATCATCCAAAGTCGATCGCATTCTTGTTGTAGATGACACACCTGACAACTGCTTGCTGATTCAAGCGATTTTGCAAGATGAAGGCTACCAGGTAGAACTCTCAGATAGTGGCAAAGATGCCCTCGATAAGATCGGGCGCTTGGCTCCAGATCTAATACTATTGGATGTAATGATGCCTGGAATGGATGGTTATGAAGTCACCCGCCGCATCCGCGAAAATTCCGCTCTGCCGTTTATTCCGATTTTGCTCACAACTGCCTACGATCAGCCCAGTGTTGCCCAGGGGCTAGACCTAGGAGCCGACGACTTCATTCGTAAGCCAGTTCATTTTGATGAACTGTTGGCCAGAGTTCGCGCTTTACTGCGGCTCAAGCACAGCGTCGATGAACGCGACCAGATTGCCCGTCAGCGAGAAGATTTTGTCTCCCGTCTCACCCACGATCTCAGAACGCCGCTCGTGGCTGCCGATCGCATGTTAAACCTGCTGGCTCAGGGTGTGATGGGTGATTTATCAGACGATGTGTTAGAAGCGATCAACACCATGATCCGCAGCAACGAAAATTTGATGACCATGGTGAATATGCTGCTAGAAGTCTACCGTTACGAAGCGGGACGCAAAACCTTAACATTTTCGCCCGTCAACCTAGCAGACTTGACCGAAGAAGTCGTAAAGGCGCTCTCTCCTCTGGCGATCGATAAGGGACTCGCACTCAACCTCGAAACCAACAACGAGAAAAATTTGGTGATCAAGGGCGATCGCTTAGAATTACAGCGCGTGGTCACAAATCTGGTTGGCAATGCGCTCAAATTTACCGATCAAGGAGCAGTGACGGTTCTCCTATCCAAAGTGGCTGAGCACAAATTTAAGGACGGCACTGTGCAACCTGCCGTCAAACTCGAATTCAAAGATACGGGGCACGGCATTTCTCTAGAAGAACAGGCAACTTTGTTTGAGAGCTTTAGCCAGGGCAAGCACAAGCGAGGAGGCAGTGGCTTGGGGCTACAGCTATCGCGGCGCATTGTCCAGGCTCACAATGGGACGATCGCGATCCAGTCTGAGGTGGGGCAGGGTAGTTCGTTTATTGTATGTTTACCCATTAATTAACGTCAGCTTGGGATCAGAAATCGCCAGAAGCACCTATTTCTCATGATTTTTCCCATGACTTGCTAACAATTCTACAAGCCAGGTCTTTGTCAACAAGCCTTGCAGTTGACCACACTCTTAATAGTAGGTCTTATTGAGAAAAGCTTACTATACTGCGTCAGCCTATAGATTTTGGTTTAGAAGGGGTGTGGGGGCTACGCCCCCAGCCAGGGGTGGAACCCCTGCACCCCGTCCAAAATCTTTAATTTTATGCCCTGACAAAGTATAGCTGGGTTATTCGGCTCAAGCTATTTGCAGTGAGGGTTGTAGCTTTCGGCTTAACCCGAACTCATGTTAGGTTGCTTAGGATCGTGAATTAAATAACTTGTGAGTTTGATTGCCTGGGTTCGCCCTCATCCCCTAACCCCTTCTCCCAATCTGGGAGAAGGGGAACCGGACTCTCTCTTGCTCCCTCGCCCAGATTGGGAGAGTCCTGGGTTAGGGCAAGACAACTTTGCAGTTGACGGAATGATTTACACGTTACTTACCCACAAATTTTTAGTTGACAGTTGGGTGATCAGGGGCAACCTGGGCGATTTTTTGGGAGATCTCAGGATTGTAGAGCCGCAGATAGTTCCAGTAGTTGCCAAACACTGACTTCACATAACCTCTTGTTTCATCATAGGGAATCGTTTCCACAAACTCATCCTGGTCTTGCGTTTTTGTCTGCGCCAGCCAACCACCCACCGCCCCCGGCCCGGCATTGTAACTTGCTACTGCCAGCATTGAATTGTTGTTGTACTCCGCATGGGTGTGACCGAGATACCAGGTTCCCAAGTTAATGTTGTCTTGGGGATTGTCGAGCTTATATTCTTTGAGCTTGATGTTTTTGGCGATGAAGGTGGCAGTTTCGGGCATGACCTGCATCAGACCTGCCGCACCTACTGATGACTTGATTTTTGACTCAAAGCGCGACTCTTGACGAATCAACGCCGTCACCAACATGGGATTGAGTTGCCGCTGCTGTGACCAATTCTCAATTTCTTGCACATATGGAAATGGGTAGAGCGCTTGCCAGTAGGCATATTGCTGCTTGAGTTGCCCATAGGCGGCCTTGTCTTCAGGGCGATCGCGATCGCGTAGATTTGAGACCATAAAGATCCCGTCGAGGTTGTCGCCCACCCCTAGACGCATCACCCCATCGGTGAACTGTTCGGCGATCGTCGGGGTGACGCGATTTTGAAACTCGACTTGCCAATGGGCCCAGGCATCACGGTCTTGCCCCAGTTGATAAAGTTCCTTCAGCGTCGGCGACCCAGCCGTGAGAGAGGGCCGTTCGCCAGGCTTGTTGATTTGGGGATTGAGCGATCGCACCGTATTGAAGTCTCCAACATTCCAGCCCAGCATACTGGCCGATCGCCATGCATAATAGGATTCTGGATGCTCGGTCAAAACTCGCTTGTAGATAGCCTGTGCCTGGTCAGACTTGCCCAACTTCTCGTGCCATTTGCCTACCCAAAACCCAGCCTGAGCAGCAATTTCGCTATCAGGATTGTTAGTAAGAATTGGTTCTGCCCACTGTTTGGCAAGTTGAAAATCTCCAGCTTTGGCGCGTTCTTGGGCATAGACCCAGCGCATTTCGGCGGCTGCCTCAGAACTGGGATATTGCACCAAAACCGTTTGACGCAGTTGGGCGGCTGTCTTGGTGCTCTGCATTTTATCCATGAGTTTGGATTTGTCCAACAGCGCTTGAGGGGCACGATCGGGAAAATTCTGAATCAAGACATCCAGGTAAGCGCTTGCCACGGGGGGCTGTTCTGCGAGGGCGGCGAGGCGAGTCAGGGCTAGCCCAGCTTCGGGCGACGTGGGATAGGTTTGCACCACTTGTCGATAGCGCTGTTCTCCGCCGGGTTTGCCGCTCAGATGTAGCCCCCGCGCAGAACGGTAAGCAGTCAGAGGCGTTTGCGGGGCACGAGAGTAGGCGATCGCTCCCTTGTCATAGATCTGATTTTCCCAATAGCCAAAGGCGATCGCTTCCCAGTCTTTGGGCTGCAATTGGGGGGCAAATTTCTCGACGATCCGATCCAGAAGCGCGGTGTAGCCTTCAGAAGTCAGATCATATCGGGCGATCACCATCAACAATGGCAACTGATTGGGATTCTTTTTTGAGCCGCAGCCTGGCAATTTCAATCGATCGCGGATGAGACGGAAACTTTGCGATCGCCTGATCCCAATATTTGGAGGTCGATCGCCCCAAAACAAACAAGCCCTCCACCGATGCAGGGTCTTGAGAATGCTGCTGAACCAGTTCCTGCCAGGTTTTGTTGGCTTCGGGTTGCTTCCCGGCTGCTTCGTAAGCTTGGGCCCGCTTTTGCAACACATGAGCCGCCAGCACTGGATAGTCTTTCTCCAAATTCCGCAACGGTTCCAAGGCTTTCTCCCCCTGACTCTGAGCCACCCAATCGGCTGCCAATAAATATCGGGCCCGATTGCGTTCTAGTGAGGGCGCAGACTTTTGTACCGTTTCTTTGAGGGTGGCAGCGCGTTGTTTGGGAGACTGGGCCACTAGCGGACTGACGATCGTGCCGGGTGAGCCGATTTTTTCAGGTTTGCTGGGGTCAGGTGCAGATTTGCCAAATCCAGCAGTTGCCTTCTGAGAAGCATCTTTGAGCGTTTCGATCGGCAAAATGCCCAGCTAAGAGAGCCAGTCCACTCATACCTGCCGCCAACCAAATCCAATTCTTTCGTTGCTTTAGCATCGATCGCTCCCAGGAGGGATGGGTAAAATCACTCGAAACTCATAGCAGTTATAGCAAAGATCTGCAAGTTCTCGGAAAGAGATTTTTGATTTTTGAAGGGACTTCAGCCTGGTTTGCTGCGAGCCTAGTCTAGGGTATCAAATCATTCCCGAAAAAACCGTGGCTAGCGATCTTAAAAGTTTGATCCCATTGACTTAGAATGACCTCACTCAATTCTATAAAAAGGCAAATGACGATCGCACCCGAAACAAGCGAAAGCAAAATCGACCTGCCGATCGACTCAA
Organism: Leptolyngbyaceae cyanobacterium CSU_1_3; assembly: GCA_012034655.1. GTDB lineage: Bacteria > Cyanobacteriota > Cyanobacteriia > Leptolyngbyales > Leptolyngbyaceae > JAAUOZ01. Next base: position 5,026 of record JAAUOZ010000182.1, read on the forward strand.
GTGGGTCGGTTAACTGAAGCCGTCACCTACGACTTTTCTGAAAAGTTTTGCAGCGCAAATCACTCGCCTGAGCCATAAATCCGCCCCGCGCTTGCCAATTTTTGATCGATACTGGAAATCAGCACTGATACCCAACCCAGAAAGGTAAGTAATGAAGCTACACGCAACAGGCACATCATGTCTCGACTGGTCAGGAGATGGTTTAGCGATCGGCATTTTTGAAGACGCAACCGAACTCACCCCTGAACTGGCAGCACTAGACGAAAAGCTGTCTGGCACGCTCAAAGATTTGATTGCCGAAGTTGAATTTAAGGGCAAACCTGGCAGCACCGTCGCTACAAGAGTTGCCAGCAATAGCCCCATTCGCAAACTGATTTTAGTCGGGCTTGGCAAAGCAGACCCTCTAAAGTTAGATGGCTTGAGACGCGCCGCCGCCGCCAGCGCCAAGTTTGCCAAAAAAGAACGCTGCAAAACCTTAGGAATCAGTCTACCCGTGTGGAATGGCAACGCAGCAGCCACGGCAGAAGCGATCGCTGAAGGCGTTGAACTGGCACTCTTTCAAGACAACCGCTTCAAGTCTGAGCCAGAGGACAAGCCCAAAATTGCAGAGGTGCACCTACTTGGCTTAGCAGGGCAAGATGCCGCCGTAGAGAAGTCTCACAATATCGTTTCTGGAGTCTTTCTAGCCAGAGAATTGGTCGCTGCGCCCGCCAACTACGTCACACCGATTACCCTGGCAGAAACTGCCCAGACGATCGCCCAAGATTATGGTCTCAAGGTCAAAATTCTCGAAAAAGAAGACTGCGAAAAGCTAGGAATGGGCGCGTTTTTGGGGGTAGCTCAGGCATCGGATTTGCCCCCAAAATTCATTCACCTCATCTACCAACCCGAAGGCACGCCGCGCCGCAAATTGGCCATCATTGGTAAGGGTCTTACCTTTGACTCAGGTGGGCTAAACATCAAAGGGGCAGGCAGTGGCATTGAGATGATGAAAACTGACATGGGTGGGGCAGGCGCAACCCTGGGAGCGGCCAAGGCGATCGCGCAGATCAAACCCGATGTCGAAATTCACTTCATTGTCGCAGCAACCGAGAATATGATTAGCGGGCGTGCCATGCACCCTGGTGACATTCTCACTGCCTCTAATGGTAAGACGATCGAGATCAACAACACCGATGCTGAAGGACGGCTAACCCTGGCGGATGCCCTGGTCTATGCCGAGAAACTGGGAGTGGAAGCGATCGTCGATCTAGCCACGCTCACAGGGGCATGTGTGGTGGCTTTGGGCGATGAAATCGCAGGGTTGTGGAGTCCTGATGATGCCGTTGCCGAGCAGCTTCTCAAAGCATCCGAATCAACGGGCGAAAAAATCTGGCGAATGCCAATGGAAGAAAAGTACTTTGAGAGTATGAAATCGGGCATTGCAGATATGAAGAATACAGGAGCGCGGGCGGGTGGTGCAATTAGTGCGGCTATCTTCCTCAAGCAGTTTGTCAAAGAGACTCCGTGGGCCCATCTGGATGTTGCGGGGCCAGTGTGGGCAGACAAAGAGAACGGCTACAATGGCGCAGGGGCAACAGGATATGGGGTGCGCCTACTAGTAGATTGGGTGATGGGTTAGATATTAACTCTACTGCTTACAACACTCCGGACAGTTTTTGATAGGCAACGACAGAATGAGGGTTTCAGTCCTCTTCGACAGTAGCTAAACCAACGAAAATCAAGGGTTTCAGCGTTTGCTCAGAAAATTGTCCGGACTATTGCTGCTTAGGAACGTGGATTGATCAATGCCGGAGATCTTCGCCCTCGCCCCCAACCCTCTCGCAAATTGGGAAAGGGGTGAGAGTGGAGAGGCCATGCTACACATCTGGGATGCTCCGTTTGTTGGTCGGTAGTCCACATTTAGTGCTGAAATTGGAAATACCCAATTCCCCAAAACCCAGCATCCGCTATGCAACTCGATCGCACTTCTATATTAGAAGCGAAACAATTAACTCGTCGCTTTGGAGGGTTAGTAGCAGTCAACCAGGTTTCGTTCAGTGTCAACCAGGGCGAAATTTTTGGGTTAATCGGCCCAAATGGCGCTGGCAAAACCACGCTGTTTAACCTGGTGACGGGATTGATTCAACCTTCAACGGGGCAAATGCTTTACCAAAATGTAGAAATCTCTAAACTACGCCCCCACCAGATCGCCCAAAAAGGAATTGCCAGAACCTTCCAAAATATTCGACTATTTGCCGATCTTTCAGCCTTAGAAAATGTCATGATCGCTCGACATATTCATACCAAAAGTGGCATCTTCACAGGCGTATTTGGTCTGTCTTCTGCACCCCACGAAGAACTGAAAACCCGATCGCGCGCCATTGAGTTGTTAGAGCTAGTCGGGTTAGGAAATCGGCAGACAGAAAAAGCCTGCAACTTTCCCTATGGCGATCAGCGTCGCCTCGAAATCGCCCGTGCTCTGGCCTTAGAGCCAACGGTGCTATTGCTCGACGAACCCGCCGCCGGGATGAACCCCAACGAAAAAAAGCAACTTAGTGCCTTTATTCGAGACATTCGTGCCCAGTTTAATTTGACAATCTTGCTGATCGAGCATCACGTTCCCCTAGTGATGGAGTTGTGCGATCGCATTGCCGTTCTCAATTTTGGGCAACTGATTGCTCTGGGGCATCCCGCAGAAGTTAAACACGATCGGGCTGTGATCGAGGCCTACCTGGGAAGCGAATGAACCACTCTACACTGCTTAATGTTCAACAACTTAGCGTCAACTATGGCGGCATTCAGGCATTGCAAGCGATCGATTTGACGATCGAAACTGGGGAAGTTGTGACGCTGATCGGCGCAAACGGAGCCGGAAAGAGCACCACACTGCGAGCGATTTCGCGCATTGTCCCCATTCGTCAGGGCAAAATCATCTACCACGATCGTGAGATTACCCGTCAGCGCCCCCACGAAGTTGTAGAGATGGGCATTGCTCACAGCCCAGAAGGGAGAAGGGTTTTGGCACGCCAGACTGTGTTAGACAATCTAGAACTGGGGGCCTATTGTCGCCGCGATCGTTTGGGCATCAAGTCTGATATCGAGCAACAGTTTCTCTTGTTTCCTCGGTTGGCAGAGCGCAGAAGCCAACTTGCAGGAACCTTGAGCGGCGGAGAACAGCAGATGTTGGCGATCGCCCGTGCTCTGATGAGCCGTCCCCAACTTCTGTTGTTAGACGAACCGAGTTTAGGGCTAGCACCTGCGATCGTGCGAGAAATTTTTGCGATCATTCAAAACCTCCGATCCACAGGTGTGACCATTCTGCTGGTTGAGCAAAACGCAAACCTGGCTCTCCAGATTGCCGATCGTGGCTATGTTTTAGACGCAGGCTGCATTACCCTCTCTGGACTGGCAGCAGATTTGTTGAATGACGATCGCATCAGACAAGCCTACTTGGGTTGATGCTCCTCTATCTATTTCTTGGCTGAGCCGCATTCTTTTTGGAGCGATCGACTTAGACTAGTACCATTAAAAAGTCAACACAATTGAAGATTTTAGTTCCAATTTTCGATGACTTCTTGTAGGGTTCTTACAGAGTCGATCGCTGTCTCCGGGCAAGATTTCGACTTTCGTAGAGATTAAGGCAATTGTCCTGGCTCAATCTTGATTCCAAATCAGGGGCTATATAATTGGCACGTCTTTTGTAAAAATAAGTTTCAACCCGAACCTGTGTGAGTTGCGTGAAGTCCAATGTTGCAAAAAAAAGACCCCTCAATCCTCAATAATTTGGCGCTGTTGGTCGCCCTGGCTACCACTGCTCCACCGATCGCAGCATCCCTAACGGGTACACCTGTTTTGGGACAGGCGGTTAGCCCCGCTCCGACCTTCTCGCTACCGACTACCGTTCCCAAAGGGGCGACCATACGGATTGATGGCTCCAGCAGCATGGCAGCAGTTAACCAGGCCCTCAAACAGCGCTTTGAGACCCAGTTTCCTGGCACAGCCGTCACCACAAACGCCGCAGGAATACCCGCCGCCCTCAAAGCTCTGATCGATGGCCAGGTCGATATTGTAGGCATCGGGCGATCGCTAACCGCCGAAGAGAAAGCCCAGGGATTGGTGGCAGTTCCGGTGGGGCGAGAAAAGATTGCCATTGTCGTCAGCCCAGAAAATCCGTTTAGCAAGAGTCTGACGATCCAACAGTTTGCCAAAATTTTTCGGGGAGAAATCACCAACTGGTCAGAGGTGGGGGGTGCTCCGGGGGCAATTCGAGTCATCGATCGCACCGAGATCAGCGATACTCGTCAAGCCTTTCGCAACTACCCGGCCTTTAAAGGTGCAGAATTCAAGACCGGCACAACCGCCAAAGCCCTGCCCGACGACAGCACCGGATCGGTGATTCCGCAGCTAGGAACCGATGGTATTGGGTATGCGATCGCCAACCAGGCCCGCGATACCCCTGGAATCAGACCTCTGTTGATGCACAACACGCTGCCCACTGACCCCCGCTACCCATTCTCGCAGCCCCTCGCCTACGTTTACAAAGGAACACCCAGCCCGGCCGTGTCTGCATTTTTGGGCTACGCAACCGCGCCCAATGGCCAGCAAATTATCCAGGAAGCCAAAGCCGATCAGGGCGCGATCGCCGCAGGAAGTGCCAGCGCCGCTGGAGCCGCTGCTTTGTCTCTCAATGTTCCTGCGGGTGGTGTTCCTGCGGGTGGTGCTCCTGCGGGTGGTGCTCCTGTGGCGGAAGCCACCGCTTCTCCGGAGGCAGTGGCTTCCCCAGTTCCGATCGTGGCTCCAACGGTTGCTGCTGCTCCGAATGGGACGGCTTCTCCTACCACTCCCAGTCCGACGGTTGCTCCCAATGGGGCGATCGCTCCGTCTCCGGGCAGCGCCACGGGAGTCGCCACTTCTAGGGCAGAAATGGGAGGAATTCCACCTTGGCTTTGGCTGCTCCCTCTGGGTCTCTTCGGACTCCTGCTTTGGTGGCTGTTTGGCAAACGGGGCGCAGAAGATGAAACGATCGCCCCCACCGCTCAACCCGCCCCCCCTCCCTAGCAACACCACCCGTCTCCTCAGAGCCGATTCTGCCTCCAGAGCCGCTTAACCCTGCCTCCAGAGCCGAATCGGTGATCAACTCAGACAGAGCCGAGATCGCAGAGATTCACCCTCCTGCTGACCGATCGATGGCCGCCTCCCCCGAAGGCTGGGACAATCTCTCGCCCGAACTTGCAGGCGGAGCCGCCCTGGCCGCCGGAGCCGGAGCCGCCGCATGGGCAGAACGATCGCCCACCCATGCGCCTGAGACTGCAAGGCCAATTCTGGAGGACTGGCTCTGCCGATATTCCCCCGATCGAGCCGATAGAGATCGATCAGCCATTGAACTTTTCTTCCCCTGATGAGATCATCTCAGCCGATTCTGAACTGCCTTCTGATCCGGCTATCGTGGACGAATCCCTACCGTCAGAACTCGCCCCCGATGGAATGTCTCTCGCCGATGCGGGCACACTCGCGGGAGGTGCAGCGTTGGCCGCCGGAGCCGCCTGGGGAGCCACACGCCCTGGTCGCACTCCAACTTTCAGATCTCCCATAACCGTGGAGACCCCTCAACCAGAAGAGCCGCTTGCCACCCTCGACACGATCGAAGAACTCGACGAACTAGAAGCGATCATTGATGCCGACAGTTCCGGTCTAGAAGGCGACGAATCAGCCACGATCGTCCTCGATTGGTCAGATCCATCGCCCGATACCATCATCGCCGACTCCTCCACCGTTTTAGACTTTACAGAAGGCGGCATCTCAGGGGTGACTCCCGGCTTGCCTGGCATGGCCGCGATCGCCGGAGGAGCCGCACTGGCCGCCGGAATCGCCGCCTGGGCACAGCCTTCTGACGATCTGGCACAGTCGGATGTCGAAGCCGCCAAATTTGATTTAGGGCAAACCGACCTGACTAGCGAAACCCTGGCCACCGTCGATGAAGGGCTGCCCGACCTACCCGATGGCTACGGCAACAGTCGAATTGTGCTCTTGCCCCGCGATCCAGAATGGGGCTATGCCTATTGGGATGTGCCGATCGAACACAGAATGGAACTCCGCCAGCAAGGGGGGCAAAACCTCGTGCTGCGGCTTTACGACGTGACTGACCTCAGCCTCAACGACCCCTCTCCCCACAGCCTTCAACAGTTTGATTGCGACGAAATGGCCAGAGATTGGTACGTTTCGATTCCGGTGAGCGATCGCGATTACCTGATCGAAATTGGCTACATCACAGCCGATGGGCGTTGGTTGAGGCTGGCTCAATCTGCCCCGTGCGAATTCCCCCGGTCTACCCCACCGATTGGTTTGACGATCAGTTTGTGACGATCGATTGGCAAGAAGATCTGCGCGGACAAACGGTTCTGCAACTTGTACCCCCGGCTCGTTTCACAGCAACTCAGCCCAATCCCATTTATGACCGCATGTTTGGCATGGCTCAGGGGGTAGAAACGCAACGAATTGCAGGTTCGCTGTTTGGCTCAATGCAGCAGTTGCCCCACCAGTCGATCAGTTCCTTTGCTTTCCCCTCTGGGGTAGGCATGGGGGCGTTGCCGACCTTCTCTAGTGTGGGTATGTCTGGGGTGGGTTGGATCGTC
>JAAUOZ010000183.1 GCA_012034655.1 Leptolyngbyaceae cyanobacterium CSU_1_3
AGTTCGACGATGGACTTTTGCCCCACCCAACTCCCAGGCGATTAGCTCTCAAAGCCTGACGCGGCTCCTCCTGCCTCCTTGGGAAGACTTTGGGGAGAAGGAGGCTGGGAGGATGAGGGCATTTTGAGCGGCATCGAATTCACGTTGAATTAATACCTGAATTGCTGATGGAATGAGTGATTCAGAGAATTGTTAGCGTGGCTTATCCAGAAGAACGATCGTTCGCCTCCAGCCAACAGAAAACTATTTGTAACAAAGTGTTTACAAAATTCAACAAATCTATTAAGCTTTGTAAAGAAGCGAGATGAAAGCTCACTTCAAAACCCCCTCGAAACCCATCAAGCGCTAACCAATAAAGGCTAAAAGATTATGAGAAGCGGCTCCATTACCGACGACCAAGGCAAGCTGAACAACTTTGCGATCGAACCTGAAATGTATCTCACCGAAGAAGCTCAAACAGGCTTCACTCCCTACGCAGAACTCCTGAACGGTCGTCTTGCCATGATTGGGTTCGTCTCTCTGTTAGCCCTAGAATTTTTCACCGGACACGGGTTGCTTGGCTTCTTCCAAACCCTCTCTGAGATGTAATCTTCTGCTAAGAATTTTTTGAGGGGTCAAAAGCGCCTTGAAAATAGCTTCGACCCTACCCCCCTGCGTCCATTAAAAATTGGCAAGCTGCTATACTTTGTCAGGGCATAAAATTAAAGATTTTGGACGGGGTGCAGGGGTGGAACCCTGCTGGGGGCGCAGCCCCCACACCCCTTCTAAACCAAAATCTATAGGCTGACGCAGTATAGCGATCAAACCAGATTTCGCCAGAGGGCAATGCCACCGAGCAATCCAGAAATATTGGGAACCACTTTAACGTTGGTAGGCAGCACGGTCGTCACTTTGTCAGTGTTGCCGCCACCGAGATAAAGAATGTCGTAATTAAAAAGCTTTCCTAGGGAATCGATCGCTCTCTCCAGCCGTCGGTTCCATTTTTTTGCCCTACCCCATCCAGCGCTGCTCGACCTAGCTGTTGTTCGTAGGTGTTGCCGTTCCGAAAAGTGTGATGCCCCATTTCTAGATTAGGGACGAGTTGGCCATCGACAAACAGAGCAGACCCAAAACCAGTACCCAAGGTAATCACCAGTTCGACTCCTTTGCCTGCGATTGCGCCCATGCCTTGAATGTCCGCATCGTTTGCCACGCGCACGGGTCTACCCAGGCGTTCATTCAATACTGTCTGCATGTTGAAGCCGACCCAATCGGGATCGAGATTGACTGCGGTTTCTGTGATTCCCAGCCGCACCACCCCCGGAAAGCCCACCGACACACGATCGAAGTCTGCCTGCTGACTCACCAACTGCACGATCGCCTCAATAACCGGACTCGGCTTAGCAGGCTGTGGCGTTTCAACACGGGCACGATCGCTAATTGGCGTTCCTGCCTCATCCAAAATCAAGACCTTGATGCCACTGCCACCAATGTCGATCGCCAAAGTTCTTTCCATTTGCCCTCGTCCTTCGTTTTTTGTAATGTAGCAACCCCTCCCAACGAATGACGAATGATTAACAACGATTTAATCTTAGTCAAATCGTTAGTCAAACCAGCCGATATCTTTTTCGGAAAGGCCATTGGGCATGGGGTCATTAGGGAAAACGGGATGGGCAAGGCTGGCGGCTTGTTGGCGCAAGAAGCGATCGTGCTGATCGGACTCTTCTGGTTGAGGTTTGAGGGCAAGCTGGGCTGATTTTTTGGGTGATTCGGCTTGAGCTTGGGCTTGTTTGAGGGCTTTATTTTCGTCGATCAATTTCTGATTTGATTCGGCTAATTGCAAGGCGGTTTTTTGGGCCTGGTCTAACTCAGCTTGAATTTTGCTGGCTTTCTCTAGACTGGTTTGCAGCGTTGCGTCAGCGTTTTTGCTCATCTAGCTGAGACTGCAAGGTATTGATTTGCTGTTCGAGCGAGCGTTTTTTCTGCTGAGAATGGTCGAGGGATGCTTGGAGGTCGGCGATTTTGGAGTCTAGGGCGGCGATGTCTGGGTGAGAAACCTCAGAGGAAGGCTCTGCGATCGCAGGGTCTTCAAAGGGGTCAGCAACAGGAGGAAACGGCTCATTTGTCTCGCCGTCCGCAGGTTCGCTGGGTTGCCCTGCCTCTTCTAAGGCGTGTTTTGCGTCTTCGATCGCCTCGCCCTCAATGCCCGGAGCTTCGGGAGGCTTGCGTGTCGTTGTTCTGCGCGTGTTGTTGGTTTGTCTTCTCGCCATAACCTTCTCCTAGACTTTAGACCCCAGACTCTGCACTTTGGTCTGCACTTTAGCCTGAACTTTGAACCACTGAGTATCTAGGATATGCCAACTGCTGAAAACAGTCTAAGCTCTAAAGTCTGATGTTCAAAGTCCAAACCCTCTCGTGACTATACCGTGTTCTCTGATGCAATCATGCAGTTTGTTACGCTTCGTTTTCTAGCGTTTGAAGGAAATGAGAACAGCCCATCGGCAGATCGAACATATGTAGCTCAAAGTGCTGAGATAATGCTTCGCAGACTTTAATGCCCCGAACACTGTTGCCGTGAGCATCAAGCAATGGAGAAAATACGGCAATGCCAATCTGATTGGGAACGATCGCGATAATACCACCGGATACGCCGCTCTTAGCAGGAATGCCAACCTGATAGGCCCATTGCCCTGCATAGTTATACATGCCGCAGGTGTACATTACAGAGAGAATATCGCGAATGCAATGGGCAGAAACCGCACGATCGCCCGTGATGGGGTTGACTCCTTTGTTTGCCAGGGTAGCTGCCATTACTGCCAGATCGCGACAGTTAACCATTAAAGAACACTGCTGAAAATACAAATCCAATGCTTCGTCAATCTTTTCATCAATCATGTCAAAGTGCCGCATCAAGTGGGCCATGGCTCGATTGCGATGCCCCGTCGATCGTTCTGAGATAAACACCGACATATCAATGTACACATCATGGCCGATGTAACGCCGAAACATAGCAAGCATTCGATTGAGTCGATCGGCGGGGTCAGTGCCTTTGATCAAACTAGTTGTGGCGATCGCGCCCGCATTCACCATTGGGTTATCAGGTCGCTTCGAGTATTCGTCGAGCCGAATGATCGAATTAAACGGATCGCCCGTCGGCTCAACGCCCACTTTTGCTAAAACTTTTTCGCGCCCATGTTCTTCTAGAGCCATGCCATAGACAAACACCTTAGAGATAGATTGGAGCGTGAATAACTGATCGGCATTTCCTACTTCAAACACGCGACCATCTACCGTCACTGCACAGATGCTAAACCAATCTGGGTTAACTTTGGCAAGTTCAGGAATATAGCTGGCCAGCTTGCCTTCGCCGAGGGATTGATATTTGAGGTAGAGGCGATCGAGAAAAGCTTGAAAAGGATGTGTTTTGCCCATGTTGTTTTGCTGACCCCCTGCAACAATCTACTCAATTGTCCTATGGGGTTGTTGTTAAAGACTGACTGATTTTTTACAAAGACTTTAATTCGATCGAAGGCTCAGAGATCGAGATCTTAAGTCTTTAATTTGACGAATTGTAATGTGTGGAACGATAGGCAAAATTGAGTGTAAAAAATCACTCCCTCAAAAATTCTTCTCTCAAGTTGCAACAATATGACTCAGGAGTATACTTTGATGGGGGCTGACTCTTGGGTCAAAAGTCTGTGTATTGATCACATTGCTTGATCCGAATAAATACTGCATCTTCATCCGTTATTTTACTGATACTCTAAAAACTTTCAGAATGCTAATCCGTTGAATTACTGAGAGAGTGCAGTGGGGTTTGAGGGATTTATGCAAACGATCGCTCTGGTCTCGATCACACCAGTCTTTTGGAAACCGTCAGGGTGAACGACTAAATTTGTGAGGTGCTTCTGGTATGTCTTCTTTTGAACGTCTAATTGCTCTCAATGCAATAGGTTTGACCGCAGGTCTGATCGCATTTACAGCACCCATCTCTGCTCAAAGTGTGTCTCCCCATAAAACCTTCGAGCGAGCCTTCTTTATCAACGAAGTGTGGCATCATCCCGCTTACGAGACTATTCAGCCTGCTAAACCAGTGCTTGATTCCCCTGAGACCTCGACCAAGCCCAAGACCTCACAACAACCCAAAGTTGCCCAGAGTGCGCCCCCCGCAGAAACCCCTACGCCTACCCCTGCCCCTGCCGCGCCCCCTGCGCCCACCTTTTCACCCCGAATCGGAGTTCGTTACAACAGCCAGGGAGCCGGAATCAACCAAGTGGTCGGCATCGAAGGCTTTGTGCCCCTAGCGCAGAAACCAGGACAAGCCCTGACCTTTTTTGAAGGGCGTGCCCTTTACGACACCGACAACGCAGCCTTTGGCGGCAATTTGCTCGTCGGCTACCGCAAACTAGATCCTCAAACCAAACGGATTGTGGGCGGCTATGTTGCTTACGACAACCGAGACACAGGCAATTCTTTCTTTCATCAACTCGGTGCTGGGGTCGAGACTCTGGGCGACGATTGGGATGCGCGCCTCAACGCCTATGTGCCAGTAGGGACGACGCGCAATCAGCTTGGCGAAGCGTTTGGGAATGCTAGTTTTCAGCAAAATTCGCTGGTGCTCGATCGCTTCCGCCAATATGAAGCCGGACTTGCAGGGGTCGATGTCGAGTATGGGCGCAAGTTGACCAACCTGGGGCAGAATGGCTCCTTGCGCGGCTATGCGGGACTCTACTACTACGCAGGCAATGGCGGCGACGATGCCCTGGGTGGTAGAGTCCGGTTGGCAGCGCGGGTGAATGAGTTTGCGGCCGTAGGGTTAACGGTGCAGCACGACTCTTTGTTTGATACGCGAGCTTATGTCAATGTGGGGTTGAGCTTTCCGGGCAATGCGGCGCGAGGTGAAGCGGCAAGCCCTAGTATTGTGACTCGTCTGGGCGGCTCGGTCGAGCGAACGATTAGCGTCACAGTTGATGAGCAGAGAGACCGCGATCGTGTTTTGGCGCTTTCTCCTGCAACCAATCAGCCTTTGCAAATCGTACACGCTAATCTGGGCGGCAGTGGTGGCAACGGCACATTTGAGAATCCCTATGGCAGCTTCAATCAGGCTCTAGCGGCGACTCCGACGAATGGAGTGCTCTATGTGCAGTCTGGAACGAACCCTGGGATTGCTGGTTTCACGGTTCCCACGGGAGTCAGCGTGTTGTCGAATGCGCCAGTGCAGTCGGTGAGAACGGCCCAGAGCGATCGGGTTTTCTTGCCTTTGTCTGGGTCTGGAGTTTTGCCTAACGTCACAGGGACGATCACCCTCAATAGTGATACGACGGTCTCTGGGTTTCGGGTCAGCCCGGTTGCGGGGTCTGCGATCGTGGGAACCAATGTTTCTGGCAATGTTGCCGTTACCGATAACGTGATTTCGGGGACAACGGGCAACAATCCGGGAATCAGTATTAACAATAATTCTGTGCCGGTCAATCTAACGATCGCTCGCAACATCATTACTGATACTGGGGCAGAAGGGATTTTTTATCAGGGTCGTGGAACTACGCAAACAACAGCAACAGTTACAGATAACTCAACGGCAAGAACATTTGGATCGGGTATCAAGCTATTCACGCTAGATAATGCTCAACTGAATGCAACCGTTGCAAATAACACAACGACTGGAAATCAATTTGTCGTAGGTCAAGATGGTGCGATCCGAATTGGAACGTTCAACGATGCACGAGTAGAAGTGACTGTTTCTGGGAACACGATTAGAGATAACGAAAGTAATGGTTTGTTTGTCGGATCAGAAGACACATCGATCGTCCGAGCTAACATTCTCAACAACACTGCGACAAATAACCTAGGAATTGGCTTGTTCTTTGGAGCGAGACAATCGAGTCAAGAGATTGGGTTTATCTCTGGCAACACAGTTTCTCAGAATCGCCTGAACCCGAACATCAATCCCCCCGGATTTCCTAGCGGACACGGCATCTTTGTGGGCGCTCAAGAACGCGCAACCAACACGACTACGATCGCCAACAACACCGCGATCAACAATGAACAAAATGGCATCTTTGCCTTTGTCGCCAACCAAGGCAAAGGAACCTTTAACATTCTCAACAACACTGCCAACAACAACCGTCGCAATGGCATCGAAGTCAACGTGGGGCTGAATCCCCCCCTCCTCCCCAATCCATAATTTTGTCCCCACCCTCCTATTGGAACTGTGCAGGGCATTGTGGCGGTTAACAATAACACGGTGATCAACAATGTGGGCGAAGGCACTCCAGGGCAAGAAGGCGGCGGCATCGTAGTGGTAGCCTTCAACAATGCGGCGCTGCAAATCTCGCTTCAGGGCAACCAGCTTCGAGGAAATGCAACCTTTTCTAATGGATTCAGCGGATTGGGTATGGTGAGTTTGGATAATGCTCAGATTTTTGCTAATGTTCGCTTCAACACTTTCACCGCAAATGCGGCCCCCGGCTTTAATGCCCAAGCCACGGGTAGCAGCAATATTTGCCTAAAACTCAACAACAACACGAGTGATTCTGTTTTGATTGTCGGTCGAGCAGTGGGTACAACCTTTAGAGCCGATACGCTAGGAAATGCAGGGCCGCCAGTGGTTGAGTCTGGGCTGCCCCTTCAACCGATCGGGAATTGTGTAGTGCCCTAATCAGTCGATCGAGAACCGAACTTTAGAAGATTTTTAGCAAACCAGTGGGCCGCCCTGAGCGAAGTCGAAGGGCAAAGGTCGGAAGGTCATCTCTTGTTTAGAAATCGCCTTAGATCTTATAGGGCTGAGGCAATGCTCTCGGAAGCTCTCACCCCTCGCCCTAGAGAGAGGAGAACAAAAGTTCTAGCTCCCCTTCTTCTTGGCTTCCCAATCCACTTTTCTGGCAAAATATACTGCATCTTAGACCGACGATCGAAAAAGCTGATAGCTCGATCGTCGGTTTGATTTGTCTTCGGCCTTGTCGCGAGTATTATTCATGAAGAAAGTTTTGTCTAGTTTTCTGTTGGGGTCGCTGCTATGGTTAAACGCTTGTGCCTCGACCCAAAATTCTGCTCCCGAAACGGCCAATCCTGCTAAAACCCTGGCGATGGGGGCGATTCCTGACCAAGATCCAGAAAAGCTGCAACGGCTGCATAGCAAGCTTGCCAACTATCTAGAAGCTGAGTTGAAAGTGCCCGTTGTCTATAAGCCTGTAACTGACTACACGGCAGCAGTGACGGCCTTTCGGGTAGGTGACTTGGATCTCGTTTGGTTTGGCGGGTTGACGGGCGTACAGGCGCGATTGCAAGTTCCGGGGGCAGAGGCGATCGCTCAACGAGACATTGATTCTCAGTTCCACAGCGTATTTATCGCCAACAAAAAAAGTGGTATCGCTCCCATTCAAGATATTAAAGATTTGGCAGCTCTTCAAGGGCGAACCTTTACGTTTGGTAGCGAGTCCTCCACTTCTGGGCGCTTGATGCCACAACATTTTTTCAAACAGGCTGGGGTCAAATTAGAAGACTTCAAAGGACAGGTTGGATTTTCGCAAAACCACGATGCCACACTGCAACTGGTCATGGCTGGAACCTATGACGCAGGCGTGTTGAATGAGCAAGTCTGGCAAAAGCGCATCAAAGAAGGCAAAGTCGATCAAAATCAAGTGCAAATGATTTGGCGATCGCCTGCCTATTTTGATTATCACTGGGTGGTCAATCCCAATATTAAAGAGCGATTTGGGGCAGATTTTCCGCAAAAAGTGCAGGCGGCTTTGATGAAACTTGACCCCGCAGTGCCAGAGCAAAAAGAAATTCTTGAATTGTTTGGAGCCGCCAAATTTGTGCCCACAAAGAACGAAAACTACGCCACGATCGAGCAAGTCGGTCGAGAAATTGGCAAGATCAAATAGAGTTTTTTCCTGTGCCCAGTCCCCTTTTTACCCTGCAAAACGTTTGTCAGCAGTTTGGTCAGTTTCTAGCCCTGAGCGACATTAACCTGCAAATTTACCCCGGCGAGCGGGTGGCGTTAGTCGGCTCTAGTGGGGCGGGCAAAAGTACGCTATTGCGATTGCTAAATGGAACGCTGCACCCGACGCAGGGTGAAATCTGGGCGATGGAGCGGAATTTGCAAGACCTCAATGCTCGATCGCTGCGCCAGATCCAGCGACAAATCGGTACAATCTATCAGCAGTTACACCTGGTTGATAATTTGCGGGTTATTCACAATGTCAACGCTGGGCACTTGGGGCGATGGTCATTTCTCAAGGCGTTGGTGTCGCTGATTGTGCCGTTGGAGGTTAAAACAGCTACTCAAGCGCTGGCGCAAGTTGGCATTCCTGAGAAGCTATATGAACGCACCGATCGTCTCTCTGGAGGGCAACAACAACGAGTGGCGATCGCGCGTGTTTTGGTACAAGATCCGCTTGTAATTTTGGCAGACGAACCGATCGCTAGCCTCGACCCAGCCCTCAGCCGCGACGTGATGGATTTGCTCAAAAATCTGAGCCAACCGCCCCGAACGTTGATCGTGAGTCTGCACGATGTAGACTTTGCCCGCAGCCATTGCGATCGTATGATCGGTCTACGCCAGGGACGAATCTTGTTTGACGCTTCCCCCGATCTTGTCTCTCCCCAAATGATGGTGGATCTCTATCGCCTGGAGCCATGATGCGATCGCCTGCTCTGCGTTGGATGGCGATTGGCATGGGAGCGATCGTGCTCTCTCTCCTGCAAGCTGGCTTGTTTCGCCAAGCGCTATTCAACTTCGATGGCTTACCGCTACTGGGGAGATTTTTTCGGGCGGCGATTCGGCCAGACTTGAGTACCGAACTTTTAGCCTTGACATTTAGAGCAACGTTGACAACGTTTGCCTATGGGATTTGCGGAACTTTTTTTAGCGTTGTGTTGGGTATAGTCAGCGGCATTCTCTCTTCTGAAGTTTGGTGGTTTTCTTGGGGATTTTCTTCGCGTTTCTGGATAGTTGTCCGGGTATTGATTGCCTTTCCTCGCGCCGTTCATGAATTGATCTGGGGCTTGTTTTTTCTCAGCATTTGGGGACTTGATCCACTCGTGGGGATTGTGGCGATCGCCCTTCCATTTGGCGCAATTACTGCAAAAGTATTCTCTGAGATATTAGACGATACGCCTCGACAACCGTTAATTATTTTACTCAACAGTGGTGTCTCTCCCTGGACTGCTTTCTTCTATAGTCTATTACCTCAAGCATTCCTGAATTTAGTATCTTATACATTTTACCGTTTCGAGTGTTCTATTCGCTCTGCTGCCGTCTTAGGAATCATCGGCGCAGGTGGGTTGGGATACGAAATTTTTTTGAGCCTGCAATCTCTGCGCTATGAGCAGCTTTGGACATTTTTTTATGCGTTAGTGATTCTCAATGGCAGTGTAGATGTAGTCAGCGCTCTGTTGCGTCGTCGTTTGGGATGCGTCAGTCGCTTAGATTTGAACCTACCCCAAAATCAGAGATCCGATCGTCGAACCGCCTCCAGCAAAGCAATTTTCTTGCTGCTGCTCTCTTTTCTCTTGCTGCTGGGCTTGTCTGTTTGGTACATTCACCCCAATTTCGGCAAACTCTGGTCGCCTCGCACAGCACAACTTCTCGCCCAGGTCGCTCGATCGACCTTTCCCCCAGATTTTAGTGGCGCTTCGCAGATATTTGTGCTGTCGATCGAAACCGTAGCCATGTCGGTTTTAGCGATCGCCTTTGCTACCCTGGGCGGGTTACTTTTGGCGTTTCCTGCCGCTCACAACTTCTTTTTACCCGGCGGGCTGCTCAACCCCAACCCAAAAACAGAAAGACAGCGCTATGCATGTTCAAAATCGTTCATCTCGTCCGTGGAACATGAGGGGCGACCTGCGCGCCCTGTTCCTGGTCGGAGCCATCGCACTCCTCGCGTCGAGTCTCCACGCCGCCAGCCCGCGCGTGGTCATCACGCCCGCCCCCCGGAATCACCATCACCTGGGACGGCAACAACGGCGGCTTCAACAATCCAGATGCCGGCGCCGGGCCGTCGAACAACGTGGCGCTGGCCAGCAACGGCACCACGGCGTTCGGCAGCAGCGACAGGTCATTCTTCAGCTTCTGCATCTGGTCCGGCCGGCGGATCAGCTCCAGCAGGCCGCCGGAGGCCGTTGAACTCGTCGTGTCGTGTCCGGCGGTCGCGACGATGATGTAATAACTCATCGCCTCGCGATCGCCGATCGGCTGCCCGTCGATCATCCCGTTCGCGATGATCGAGGCGACGTCGTCCTTCGGGTTCGCACGCCGGTCCGCCGTGATCACGCCGAAATACTGATAGAGCTTCATCGCCGTCTGCATCAGATCGACCGACTGATCGCCCCGAAGACGAGAACGCGGCGGTGTCCGCCTTGGTGCGCCGTCTGCGCCGCAACGTCCGGGTCGCCGGGCCCGAAAATCTCCTGCGTCATTTTCAGCATGAAAGGCTCGTCCTCGGGCGGCACACCCAAGAGCATCATGATGACGCGCAGCGGATACCAGAAACTGATATCCTCCGCGAAATCGCATTCCGGTGCCATCGCGAGCATCTGCGCCGCATAATCGCGCGCGATAAGACGGACCTCGTCCTCCAGCTTGCGCACCGCCTGCGGGGTCATTGCGGGGAAGACCACGCCGCGCAGCGCCTTGTGCTCGGCCCCGTCGACCGACACCAGACTGCGGATCAGATTGGCCTCTCCGCCCGTTAGAAAACGGACCACCGCCTCGCTTTCCTTGGGGGACACAACAGTGGCGCGGGGGCTATTCTGAAATATATCGGCGCGGCGCTCGATCTCCATGACATCGGCGTGGCGCGATACCACCCAGAAACTGTCATACTCGCTTTCCGCCGTCCGCGCGAACGGCATGTCGCGCCGGATCTGCGCAAACGCCGCATCGACAGCTTCTCCGTCCTGATAGGCGTGCGGATCGACAATCGTCGCCGATAATTCCGGTGACAGGATGGATCCGCTCATGCCGATTGCTCTCCCATTGTTATGGCAACCAGTGTGCCGCAACGTCCGCGTTTTGCAATGACCATTGGCCAGCGTGTGCCCGTGCCCCCGATGGGTCGACGTTACGTAGTCACTTCTTTCGAGGTTCAGGCACACCCCGACGGCCACTGCTTCCTGTCCGGTGGACAGGTGCAGCGGCCCACGGATCGGCGACTGCGACAGGGCTGCGCCGAAGGCGGCTACGCTGCCGCGCGAAGCCTCCTCGGCCGCGTTCTCGAAGGCGACGTCGCAACCAAGTAAGCAAACGGGCATGACGTTTCTCATGTCGCGCTTTACTTCATCGCTGTCTCTCGCTCATCTCGGTGGCGGCGTGTATCTGCCTGCACGACGTGCGGCCTTGGCGGATCCGGTGGCTGCACTTCGGCTATAGCAACAAGACATCGGCGGCTGCGAGTGGATATTCGCGCACGAGTTCCGAATCGCTTCGGGTCGCCTTCATGCGACGGGTGTTCCCGGTCACGGGATCACCACTACAGCCGCTCGGCA
>JAAUOZ010000184.1 GCA_012034655.1 Leptolyngbyaceae cyanobacterium CSU_1_3
CTGGCTGGCGCAGCCCCCACACCCCTTCTAAACCAAAATCTATAGGCTGACGCAGTATAGGTTTTCGCGAAACGATCGGAGAAAGGGTGCTTGAGGTTGCTCGATCTGTTGCACCATCAAACTTACAAGCGTCCGAGGTTGCTCAACTGATGTTGAAATAGAAATAGTACTATCATGGCATCCTTGAATATCGCACCTGACTCCGTTGGATGAGTACCGGAACTAGATGAGTACTGAACCTTTGACTCCTGACGCGCTGATCTCCTGCATCCAACCCTAGGTCTGGCCCAAATTCAGCGCCATCTTTTCATCTGTGCAGACCAAACTAAACCAATTTGCTGCTCCCGCGAAACTGGGATAGCCGCCTGGAACTATCTCAAAAAACGTCTGCAAGAACTCAAGTTAGATCGCCCCGTTAGCGATCGCCCCACCTGCATTTTTCGGACAAAAGCCAACTGTTTGCGCGTTTGTGGTCACGGGCCAATTCTGGTAGTCTACCCCGACGGCGTTTGGTATCAGGATGCGACTCCCCCGGTGATTGAACGCATCATTCAAGAGCATCTGATCGGCAACCAAATCGTCAAAGACTATGCTTTTCTGACTCACCCTTTATCTCAGCCAGAAAATTTTAGCTCATGACGAAAATTAGTCATCTGCCCTACCAAAATTGAAGCGAGATGCTTGTAGAGTTGAACTGAATTAGAGTGGGCAGGAATGCCAGATCGAACCATCACCAAATTTCCCTCCTTGCATTGTTTAGTTCACCCTTGAAAAACCTCGAATCCTGAATCCTCAATCTTTCTGAACCCCAAGCAATCAATTACGTCCTAAGCCAAACTTGGATAGAAGCATTAGCTAAAAAGGTTAAGTTTTTTAGTAAGTCGTATATAATGGCACGAGACACGGGGCAGGCAAATCTACATCTTCGATCGCATTGCGATTTATTTAGTTTTCGTTGATCAAGTTTGTGATCAAATTAAGACTATCTAAGATAGAAGGCAAATCCAAGCTAAATTTTTGTTGAATAAAACAGTTGATTCTGTAGAATATGGCAGTACATAGAAATTCGTTTCTATTTTTTAAATCCAGATCAGGCAGAGCGAGTATCACAGCATGAAGGAAACCAGCGCGGGGAATCATAGGCGGCTGCTGCTGATTGACGATGACCCTAACTTGATTTTGCTAGTCAAAGATTACCTTGAGTTTCGCGGGTATGAAGTCATCACCGCTGAGAACGGTCGCGAAGCTTTAGAAGTGCTAGAGCAAGAAGTCCCAGATATGATTATCTGCGACGTGATGATGCCAGAAATGGACGGCTATTCTCTCGTCAGTGCGATCCGCTCCGACCCCAAAACTAGTTGGATTCCGGTCTTATTTCTCTCTGCAAAAGGTCAAAGTCAAGATCGCGTCAAAGGGCTAAACATTGGCGCAGATGTCTATATGGTCAAGCCCTTTGAGCCAGAAGAACTCGTCGCTCAGGTGGAGTCTTCGCTCAAGCAAGCGTCTCGACTGATTCAACACAAAGATGCCAAAGGGGGCGACAATGCGCCTAAAATCCAGGTTCCCTTCGACGTAGAACTGACCCCAACCGAGTTGCGAGTGGTGCAGTTTGTGGCGCGAGGCATGGCAAACCGAGAGATCGCTGAAGAACTCAATGTCAGCCAGCGAACGATCGAGAGCCACGTCAGCAATATGCTCGGCAAAACCGGCCTGCACAACCGCACAGAGTTGGCCCGCTGGGCGATCGAAAACAGCATGGCCTAAATTTTTGCCCCAGCAACAATTCATGATTTGGCGAGTGGGGGGCATCTACTAGAATCGGCCCCCGTTTTTGCGACAGATTGATGGGTTTAACGCAAACTCTTCTGAGCCATCTGAATTTGATTAGTAAAATAATCTGCTCGGTGATTGATTTGCTTGGCTAACTCTAGACCCTGGTTGAAGGCAGTCACCGCTTCAGCAAATGCCTTGCGAGTCAGGTGAATTTGTCCGATTTGGTCGTAGGCATCCATCACGCCATACAGGTCAGAAGATTGCTGCCCCACCCCCACCAGATGTTCGTAAATCTTGAGGGCTGCATCTAGGCGATCGTTCTGGCGGTAGAGCGCTCCCAGTTTTCGTAGGGCTTCGGCGGCGTAGGCTAACTGAACGAGCGACTGCGACAGGGTGAAGGTTTCTTGGTAGGCTTGCTCGGCCAAAGCAAACTGCCCACTGGCGGCGTAGTTGTCAGCCATCCTCAGCTTGAGGGCAGGAATCAAAATCTGCTGCGGACTGTTGAGATAAGACGCTACCAATTGCTGCTGGTAGATCACGGCTTGCCTGGGCTGCTTGGCTTGCTCGTGGGCATAGGCAAGTTGAATTAGGCTGGCAGTTTCGTTGGGGCGATCGCCTCGCGCCTTAGCCAGATTGAGCAATTCTGTGTAGGCGGCCGTCGCCTTGGGGTAGTCGAACCAACTGAGATGAAGCTGCCCGATCGTATTCAGCAAGCTAACCTCGGCGGAGGCATCTTTGCGCTGCCTGGCTTCGGCTACCATGCCTTCGTAGACGCTGAGGGCCAAGCCGGGCGATCGTACCTGCTGATAGGCTGTGCCCAAAGCGGGCAAAACTTGAGATCGATCGGCGATCACAGGAGTGACGGGCTTTGGGGAAGCGGGCGGCTGCACCTGCGCTTGAATCGCCTGAAGCCGTAGGGTAATCACCCGTACCTGATTGGGTTGGTTTTGCTTCCAGGCGATGTCACCCACCCGTCCGAGGGCTGTCACTTCCTCTAAGGGGCCCAGGGCCCGACGCAAACGCAGTTCACGATTCCAAAGGGTGAAAGCCGCGATCGGATCTCCTGCCTTTAGTTTGGCGCTGGCTTGGGCATTGAGATCCGCAAGGGCGGCAATGAGACGGGGACGATCGACCGCGCTGAGCGGAGTCTTTAAGCCACCCGGAAGTAAGGGGTCAGGCGCAGTCAGTTCTAAAGGATTGGGCGGAAATTCGTCTTTCTGCGGCTGCTTTTTAGGCGCTTCTGTGGGTGTAGTTTGCTTAGAAACGGCAGCCACACTAAAATCCACACTAAAATCCGCACTAAAATCCGCACTAAAATCCGCACTAAGACCTGCCCTGGGGCAAACGCCCAAACTGAGAGTAGCGATCGTCGTCAGACTCATCCAACCGAGCCAATGAGAAAGACTCAATCTCGAAAAAATCAGGGTCATAAATAGCACGATCTAACGGTGGACAAGATTTTGAGTCGAACTGCAACTGTTTCCAGAACTCCTGAGGGATCTGCGAGTTAAGCATCTACCAGCAGCCTGGCTTCGACTGCGCTCAACCTTCAACCGTCGAGGGTTGGGCGCAGCCGAGGGTTGAGCGGAGCCGAAACTCGATTCCCTGGTATTTTATTTTCATGCAAACCTCTTATCTATATTGAAGAAGTTGAACTCCGCCTGGAAGTTTCAAAGATTTTTTGAGCGATGGGGTGCTTTAACTCCGAACTGACGATGCCCCTCCTCCAGACCAACAACCCCCAAGCCTTTATGGACGAGAGCACTCAAATCCTAGCGATCCCATGACATAATTGGATGCCATTTGCTTGCATTGGAGATTTTACCGTTAAGCTTAAGAGTCTGGATAAACAAAATCGACAAAACGTAGCGGCAGGCTTACCGAAGTAAGATGGCTTGACCGTTTGCCTGCGATCGCTCAATGCGTCCATCGCAGCACCATTTTAAAAACAATTGCGAGACTGAGTGAGGGTAATGTGAGGGTTTTGATTGTTGGGAACGGAGGACGAGAACATGCCCTGGCGTGGAAGCTGCTACAGTCTCCCCAAATGCAGCAAGTGGTGTGTGTACCAGGTAACGGCGGCACTGCCAATCTCGATCGCTGTAGTAACTTGCCACTCTCGATCGATGACTTTGAAGGGATCGCTCGCTTTGCCCTCGTCAATAATATTGCTCTGATCATTGTCGGCCCAGAAGTCCCGTTGGCAATGGGCATCACCGACTATCTCAAACAACACCACCTGACCGTGTTTGGCCCCACTCGCGATGGCGCACAAATTGAATCGAGCAAATCCTGGGCTAAAGATCTGATGCGAGAGGCGGGCATTCCCACTGCCCAGGCAACGGTGTTCACCAATGCTGAGGCGGCTCAGTCCTATGTCCGGTCTCAGGATCTGCCGATCGTGATCAAAGCCGACGGCCTCGCGGCTGGCAAAGGAGTCACCGTCGCCACCAGCCTCGACCAGGCAACCGCAGCGATCGCGGCTTGCTTTGAAGGGCAATTTGGCTCGGCGGGGCAGCGCGTAGTGGTCGAAGAATACCTGACTGGTCAAGAAGTTTCGATTCTCGCTGTCACCGATGGCTTGACGATTCGCCCCCTGCTGCCCGCCCAAGACCACAAGCGCATCGGCGACGGCGACACCGGAGAAAACACAGGCGGAATGGGAGCCTACGCCCCCGCCCCGATCGTCACCCCCGCCCTTATGTCTCGCATCCAGACAGAAATTCTAGAACCTGCTATCGCCACCCTGCGCGATCGCCACATCGACTACCGGGGTGTGCTCTATGCGGGTCTGATGATCACTTCCCAGGGCGATCCTAAGGTGATCGAGTTTAACTGTCGATTTGGCGACCCAGAAACCCAGGCGATTTTGCCGCTGCTAGAAACTCCGATCGAGAAGCTATTGCTAGCCTGCGCCCAAGGCCAACTAGAGCAGTTTCCCGCGATCGTCTGGAAGCCCGGAGCCTCTGCCTGCGTAGTCATGGCCGCCGAAGGGTATCCTGGAGCCTACAAAAAAGGGCTGGAAATTATGGGGGTTGAGCAAGCTGAATCCAATGGAGCGACAGTGTTTCATGCAGGGACACAGCGTAAGCAGAACACGATTTTGACCGACGGAGGACGGGTGCTCGGCGTGACGGCCCTAGGTGAAGATTTTGGACAAGCGATCGACCGCGCCTATGCTGCGGTGCAGTGCATCCAATTTGACGGTATGTATTATCGACGAGACATTGGCGATCGGGTTCGACCCATTCGCTCTAGCCAAAATTAGCCCTAAATAGCCCTAAAATTAATTAAGGGACAGGCACAATGTGAAACTTTTCAGAACTGCCCCCCTCCCCTTCCAGGGAGAACGGGTTGGGAATGAGGGAAAAAGAATGAGAGGAAAAATATAGTTGCAAGTCGCCTGAACCTCTCTCAAAATCTTTCTGTTCACCACAATCCTGTCTGTTCACCACAACCCTGTCCGCTCGCCTCAATCCTGATCTGCTCACCACAATCCTGTTCGCTCACCACGGTTTAACCCTTGTCCATCCTCAAAACCGTCCAAGAAGTTCTCATTCGCTGGTGGTCAGAATTTACCCTCCAGACGAAACTTATGGCGGCTGCAACCCTCGTGGTTTCGCTGATCATGAGCGGACTGACCTTCTGGGCGGTGAACACGATTCAGCAAGATGCTCGCCTCAGCGATACTCGATTTGGCAGCGACTTGGGTCTGCTGCTGGCGGCTAACGTGGCTCCTTTGGTGGGCGAAGACAACCGCACCGAACTAGCTCGCTTTTCCCATCGCTTCTACAGCAGCACCTCTAGTGTTCGCTACATGCTGTATGCCGATGCCGATGGCAATATTTTCTTTGGCATTCCCTTCTCAGACTCAGAGGTACAAAACTCTCTGAGCATTCGTCGTCGCATTCAACTTCCCGAAAATTTTGCTGAACACTACGACTTGCCCCTGGTACGTCAACACCTGACCCCAGACGGCGAAGTCACGGATGTCTTTGTGCCCCTGCTCTACGAAGGAAAATATCTGGGGGCGCTGGCGATCGGAACCAATCCCAATCCCACGGCTGTAGCCTCTTCCCATCTGACCCGCGATGTGACGATCGCGGTGTTTGTTTCCATCTGGGTAATGGTGATTTTGGGGGCGGTGTTTAATGCGTTGCAAATCACAAAACCGATCAAAGAACTGGTTGTAGGAGTGAAGAATATTGCCAAGGGCAACTTTCAGCAGCGTGTTGACCTCCCCGTCGGCGGGGGGATTGAGTTAGGCGAATTGATTGCCAGCTTCAACGAAATGGCAGAACGGCTAGAGCGCTACGAAAAGCAGAATATTGAAGAACTTACCGCAGAAAAAGCCAAACTAGAAACCCTGGTCTCGACGATCGCCGACGGAGCCGTTTTGCTCGACACCCATCTGCAAATTGTGCTAGTCAACCCTACGGCGCGACGCATTTTTGGCTGGGAAGGCAAGGCGATCGAGGGTACGAATGCGCTCTACTCTTTCCCAGTTGCGGTGCAGGTTGAGTTGAGCCGCCCTCTGCACCAGGTTGCCAGGGGCGAGTTGAGAGAAGAGGCTGAGTTTCGCGTCACCTTCACCGAGCCAACCAACCGCACGATTCGGATCTTGCTCAACACGGTGCTTGACCCTTCCAGGGAAATTATTAAAGGCATCGCCGTCACGGTGCAAGACATCACCCGCGAAGTGGAGTTAAATGAGGCAAAAAGCCAATTTATCAGCAATGTCTCCCACGAATTGCGAACGCCCCTATTTAATATCAAGTCGTTTATTGAAACACTTTACGAGTACGGTGAGGATCTGAGCGAGGCAGAGCGCCAGGAATTTCTTGAAACCGCCAACCGAGAGACCGATCGCCTCACCCGCCTGGTCAACGATGTGCTAGATCTATCTCGCTTAGAATCTTGCAAGGTTTACCATTTTGAGGCGGTTGACCTTGCCCAACCGATCGAGCAAATTCTTCGCACCTACCAACTTAATGCCAAAGACAAAGGCATTGAGTTGCTACAAGAAATTGAACCCGATTTGCCCTCTGTGGTTGGGCATTATGACTTGCTGCTTCAGGTTTTTGCTAATTTGGTCGGCAACGCGCTCAAGTTTACTGAAGCGGGGGGTAAGGTTGTGATTCGGGCAAGCTTGGTCAGTGGCCCAGAAGGGGGCCTTGCTAAAGTAGTACGAGTCGAAATCGCTGACACAGGAATTGGCATCGATCCAGAAGATCAGGCGGCAATTTTTGAGCGCTTTTTCCGAGTGGAGAATCGGGTACACACTTTAGAAGGAACCGGGTTGGGGTTGTCGATCGTTCGCAATATCGTTCAGCGTCATCGTAGCCATGTGTGTCTGGTCAGCGAGGTCGGCGTGGGTACAACGTTCTGGTTCGATCTGGCGGTTTATCAAGACGAACCGACGATCGCACTTCCCTCGACTGAGCCGGCCGCTCTAGCTCAGCAATGATCGCTCCAATTGTTCTTAACCCCAAAATTTGCAGCGAAAACTCCCTCCCAAATCGAGTAGCCTGTCAGGCTTTCATGAACGGATCGGGAAAGGAGAAACGGTTATTTTTAAGGGATTTTCAGCCCCTTAAAAAATGCTTGACAGACCACTAAGTGGGCGGCAAATTTAAATCGGGCGGTAGGATAATGCGATCGATGACGTGAATAATGCCATTACTGGCCGCAATATCTGGCTGCGTAACTTTGGCGTTATTCACCTTCACTTCTGCACCGTTAACCTGAATATCGACGGGCTTGCCCTCGACAGTGTTGACGCGACCCGACTTCAGCGCCCCTGAGTCGATCGCCCCAGGCACAACGTGATAAGTCAAAATTCGGGTCAGAAGTTCGCGATTCTCAGGTTGAAGCACTTTCTGTCGGGTGGCCGCAGGAATCGCCGCAAACGCTTGGTCTGTGGGGGCAAAAACTGTGAAAGGCCCCCTTCCCTGTAGGGTCGAAGTTAGCCCTGCTGCCTGAATAGCAGCCGTCAGGGTTTTGAGAGAAGGATTGGCAGAGGCAATTTCTACAATGCTGCTGGAGGTCTGGGAGGTGGTGGCTGGGCTGGGCGAAACAGGAGGAGGCGTTTGTGGGGGGCTGTCCGCCGGAGGGGTCGGAGTCGCAGGAGTTTGAGCAGTTTGGGATGCACAAGACATCACCACGGGTAACAAAAACAGACTCACGATCGCAACACTCAAGTTTTTCAGCATTTGGTTTTTTAGAATGAGAGGCTTCACGGCCATTGAATAGATTGGATGGATTAGATGGTTGAGGCTAATCGTCACCACAATAGGAGCGATTACGAAACCGTACATCTACCATCAGTTGGAGGGAAAGCGTAAAGCTGGGTAAATAGAACTATCCGTGGAATCTCTTAAGAAATCTGCGAGTTAATCGTGTACTACCAGCCAGGTTTTGACTCCGCTCAGTCTTCAACCGTCGAGGGCTGAGCGAAGCCGAAACCCGATTCACGGGTCTTTTATTTTCATGCAAATCCCTAACATTGATAGCCCTGATAGGGAATGCCGATTCGATAATGTCGAGTGGTATCTAGCTTGCAGGTTGCCTGACCAATCACAAGCTGGGCCGGAAAGTCTTTCTTTCTCAAGCCAGGGGCGATCGTCCACAGCGTTTGAATTGGCGGAGTTGCCCCAAGCTGAAGCATCGCTAGTTTTTGCCACAGCGTTTCATATCCCTGCGATCGACTCACAAAGGCGAACCTTGTTTGCTCTGAGGGCGACAACGCCAGCGCAAAACTCAATCCCAATGCAATATCCTGATAGTCTTCGTAGCTCATCACTACCAGCGATAAACCGTCTCTACCCATGTTCTCAGCCACCTGTTGCGGCTGATAGGGCTTGAGAAAAACCCGATCGTTGACCACAAATCCGCAGCTTAAAAGCCCAACCATCAAAAGTGCCAGCAGCGACGATCGCGACGATTGGTGCAAAAAAGTTGCTCTCGTACCTACAAACTGCCCACCCGTCGCCGCTGTTTCTCCGTCGGTCGTCAAGACGGCTCCCAACAGTGCACACATCGCCGGATAGTAGATAAAGTTGTATCGCGGAACCTGTGTAATATCTTTTCCTAAGACATACACGATCGCTAAAAATTCTAGTAACACCCACAGCACAAAAACTATAAGCGTTTGCGTTTCTCGATGGGTGTGCGGATTTTTCCAAAATCGTTGCAGCCCTTTGGCCACGCGCCATCCCAGCCATCCACCAAACAGCAGCATCACCAGCCCAGACGGAACTGCAACCCAAAGCGGCTGATTTTCGACGGGCAGGGCGATCGCCATCAACAACCACCCTGCCAAAAGCTGCACCAGAGGCGCGATCGCCATCACCCAGCCCGGCTGAGCCGAATGTAGCCAATCCGTTTCGGGGCGGCTCACATGGCTCGCAAACGTCGGCAACCAAGGTGCATAGCTGAGACCAATTCCGCCCACGGCAAACAGCAGTGTCAACCAATGGCGACGACAAAACGGAGCCAGCCCTAGCAAAATAACCAGGGTGAGAACTTGAGCGATCGTCGCCAACACAAAAAAATAGTGGACGTAGAACCCCAGGCTATTCACCGTTACCCATCCGAGCCAAATGCCAGGGTTGAGGGTGCGCGATCGGAGATCCTGACCAATTCGCACCAATCCCACGAGCGCCAACGTAATGAGCAACATCGGAATGGTATAGTGACGCGCTTCCTGGGAAAGGTAAACCGCAAACGGCGAGACCGCCATCACCCATGCTGCCGACAACCCCGCCGGAACCGAAAATGCAACACGATTTAAACAATAAAGTGCAGGAATTAACATCACACCTGCTAATGCTGATAGCGATCGCAGTTTCCACACCCAGGGCAGCGCGATCGCCTGCCACAAGTCTAGCCAATGATGCATCCAGCAAAAAAATAACGGCGGATGAACCGACTGCACAGCCACCGTTTGGGCAATTTCTGCACAGGTTGCCCTCGATCGTACTGTCACCACCTGCACCAACTCGCTGAGCGAAACGACGCGCCCCAGGGGAACTCGATCGTAGCTTTGCCCCAAACTAAAGAGCGCCGTGATCACCTCATCCATCCACAGGGGTTTGGCATCCAGATTCCAAAACCGCAGAGTCATCCCTGCCAAAACCGCCGCCCCTAAAATCAGATATCGCGAAAAGGCTTTCATGGGTCGCTCCTCCAGTCTGCACTCTACAATAGAAGCGCATTTTCTCGGCACGTTCTTGAATGGATCACTCAGCCAACCCTACGCGCATCATCGGCTTGACGGGCGGCATCGCTACGGGCAAAACCACTGTGTCTAACTACCTTGCCCAACACCATCAACTGCCGATCTTAGATGCTGATCTATATGCAAGAGCAGCCGTGCAGCCAGATAGCCCGATTTTAGAGAGAATTGTCGATCGCTACACTTCCACTATTTTGCAGGCCGATGGCAGCCTCGATCGTCGCCAACTCGCTGAGATTATTTTTAACCACCCCACCGAACGAGCCTGGTTAGAGCAGCAAATTCATCCCTACGTGCGGCAAGCTCTGACCCAAGAGCGCGATCGTCTGCGGCTAAAATTTGACGCGATCGTGCTGGTCGTTCCGCTCTTATTTGAGGCGCAAATGACGGATCTGGTCACAGAAATTTGGGTTGTGTCGTGCCCCAAACCCCAGCAAATTGAGCGGCTAATGCATCGTGAATCGTTGAATTTTGATCAGGCACAAGTCAGAATTCATAGCCAAATGTCGATCGCCGACAAGTGCGATCGAGCAGACGTAATCCTCCAAAATTCTTCAACTCAGGATAAATTACTCGAACAGGTAGACTGGGCTTTGGGCAAGCGAAAGGAAGGACGATCGCCACCCTAAGCGATCCTTAAAGTTGACAGAACTATACAGCCGACCGCTAGACTGAGCTATGGCTTCTATGCATCTTCATCACACCCCAACCCTTCGACCTGCACGTAAGAAACTTCTATGGCCACGACGCTAGAACAAATCGCCAGTTACCTCAACAAAAAAGGCTGGAAATATCGGCTCGACCCTGAAGAGTGCCGCATTCTCACAGGGGTCTACGGCGAACACATCGAAGACTTTCTGATCGTGATTCAGCTAGACGAAGACGGAGAGTTTTTTGAAATGTTTGCGCCGCGAGTTTTAGCCGGTGTGAAAGATCACCCCCACAAAGCCGCCATTCTCCAGACCATGCTCTGCATTTCCTGGGAAACGAAAATGCTCCAGTGGGAGTATGACCCCTCCGATGGAGAAATCCGCGCCATCATTGAATTTCCCCTAGAAGACTCCACCCTCACTGAGCGTCAATTCAATCGCTGCCTCCACAGCTTAGTTCAACTGGTAGACGAACTTGCCCTACCTCGCCTCAAAGCCGTCATGGAAACCGGAGAAGATCCCGGTGACATCGAAGAAGGAGAGCGGCTCCTGCTGGCCCTGCAAGAAGAATCCCCCGGTTTGTTGACCCTGCTAGAACGCGCTATGGAAGCTCGCAAGCGTCGAGGCAGATTGCCAGCAGAAGAAAAAGAAGGAAAGAAGGAGGGAGAAATCGAGGAATGAGAATGCCAGCTATACTTTGTCAGGGCATAAAATTAAAAGATTTTGGACGGGGTGCAGGGGTGGAACCCCCTGGCTGGGGCGCAGCCCCCACACCCCCTTCTAAACCAAAATCCTATAACA